>JBOHBL010000130.1:0-1145 GCA_050698295.1 Rubrobacteraceae bacterium
GTATTTAGTCGATCCTGAAAAAGTCTATACGACAGTCGCCGCAGGGATTTCAAGGGGCGAACGAGGCGAAAAAGGGGCCACAAGCCGAGGCCGCAAAAACGACCACAAAGCTCCGAGGGCAGCGAGGAGCTTGGAGAAGTTCATCGCCGCCGCGCTGAGGACGGCATTGATCTTGTCCCCCTCCGTACCCTTGAGCCGGCACCTCTCCATCCGCCTGTCCTCCTTGAGATGCCCGATGGAAGGCTCTATCGCCGCCCGCCGCCTCATCCAGCGCCAAAGCGCTTTGGGAAGCGATCCCCGCCCGCGGCGGCCCACGTGAACCTCGCACCCGCCCTCGTAGTCGTGGCCCCGGTAGCCCATGTCGACGTAAGCGTGCTCGGGTTCGATCCCGCTCGTCGAAACGACCCGGTCGATGGTGCCCTGCAGCGTGTGGCCGTCATAGGGATTGCCCTCCAAAGCCCGCGCCGCCAAAACCCACCCGCCTTTGGAAGTTACGGCGAGGGCGACTTTGCAGCCGAACTCGTATCGCTTGTGCGCCTTGCCCTTCGAGATGCATTCCACCTCCGGGGCGTGGACGCTGTAGAGTTTGCCCTTGTCGCGGCGCTCTTGGACGTGGAGCCTCTTGGCGAGGGCGGGCAAATCCCCCATCTCCTCGCCCCCATCGAGCGATTTGCGCTCTATGTCGCGGATGACCCTGCCGAGGATGGTCCGCAGTTTGCGCGCGCATCGCCGCGCCCGTCTCCATTGTTTGGCGTGGGCGTAGCGACTCTGCTGGGCGAGCAGGCGCTTGCCAACACGCGCGTATGATTGCCTGAGCGCGACACCCTCCCGACGGGCCGCCATGACGAGCCTCTGGCGCATCCGGTCGTAGAGCCTGGGGTCCGTCGGGAAGCGGATGTGCTTCTCCTGCACGGTGGTGTCCACGTTCACCCGCCTCAGTTCGCTGGGCTTGATGACGCCCATACGCAATCCCGCCTCGATCGTCCGCCTCAGAAGCTCCTCGCCCCCGGCCTCCCCGACGCGGGAGCGCCAACGGCTCATGGAAGAAGGGTCTATGGGCGCCTCGTAGCAGAAGAACTCCATCCCGGAGAGATACTGCCAATACGGGTTCTCCACCCACCCCCGGAGAACCGCCTCGCCGGAGA
>JBOHBL010000131.1:0-5075 GCA_050698295.1 Rubrobacteraceae bacterium
GCGTCCAGCAGGACGTGGCGACCAAGATCATGAACAGCTTCGCCGAGTGCCTCGAAACGCGGGTTTTCTAAGGGTTTTTCAAGGAGGGTCATGAAGATACAGAACGAGTTCACCGTCGAGGCGCCGCTGGACGAGGCGTGGGAAGCCATCCTCGATCTGGAGAGGGTTGCGCCCTGTCTCCCCGGGGCCGCCATAACCGAGCAGAACGGCGACGAGTACAAGGGCACGATGACGGTGAAGATCGGCCCGATCAACGCGAAGTACGAGGGGACGGTGAAGTACGAGGAGACCGACGAAGAGGCCCGCAGGGCGGTCCTCAAGGCCAACGGTCGCGACGCCCGCGGTCAGGGAACGGCCTCCGCCACCATCACCTCCACGATGGAAGAGCGGGACGAGGGCACGAAGGTCAACGTCGAGACGGACATGAAGCTCACCGGGCGGGCGGCCCAGTTCGGGCGCGGCATCCAGCAGGACGTGGCGGCCAAGCTGCTCGAACAGTTCGCCGAGTGCCTGGAGCGGAGGCTCGGCGGCGAAGAACCCGAAGCCCTCGCGGGAGTCGCCGAAGAACAGTCCGGGGAAGGCGCCCCAAAGACCAACGGGGCGGGGCAGCGGGCGACCGCCGCTTCCGCCAATGGATCTCCCGAGGGCGAAGCCGCCGAGGAGAAGCCGAAGTCGCGCAAGATCAGCCAGCCCGAACCCGAGCCGCTCGACCTCGGCGAGATGAGCCAGGAGGCGGTGATGAAGCGGGTGAAGCCCGTCCTCATCGGGGCCGGAGCGCTGCTCGTGGTTCTGCTCATAGTCAGAGGTCTGCGGCGCCGCTGAAGCGACTTGCTCCGCAAATCGCGCTATTGAGCATCTCCAAGCTGGACTTGAGAGAAGATGCCCACGTCCCCAGGGACGCTTCACGCCGGATTCGGTATCATTCCGTCGTCCGAATCCTGACGCGGAAGAAATCGAAGAGGACTCGCAGGACGGCGATGGCCGGGACGGCGAAGATGGCGCCGAGGATGCCGAAGACGCCGCCTCCGACGACGACCGCGAGGAAGAGCAGCGCGGTGAAGATGGCGGTCGTGGGGAGACGGAGAGAGCGAGGAGGACCGCCGGTATCGCGCCGAGCCACGCGCCCACGTAGGGGATGACGGCGGTGAGCGCGACCCAGGTCCCGAGCAACAGAGCATACGGCACGCCGAGGAAATACAGGACTATCGCCGACAACGCTCCCTGTATCGCCAGCGAGAGAGCGAGGTGTCGAAGTCGGACCAGAGTTCCTGAACGTCGCGCCGATATGCGCGGGGACTCGCCGACAGGAAAGCAGCCTTCACCCTTCGCGTGTCGACGAGCAGGTAGGCCGCTATAAAGACGACGCCGAAGAGCGTCACGGCGGCGCTGATGGTTCCGGAGAGGAGGCCGATAGTTCCTCCGATGAGTTGCTGGGCGACTTGCTGGAGGATGTTCGAGATGTCCTGGCTCGCGCCGCTGAGGTACTCCTGCGGGGATTCGGAGAGGATTCCGCGCACTTCGAGGGGCTGGGCCAGTTCCTCGACGCTGCTCGCCGCCCGCCGGGCGAAATCCGGGGCGGCGGAGATCAGGGAGCCAAGCTGCTCCGCGAGGATCGGGACGACGGACGCCACGGCGAGGGCGAGAAGCCCGACCAGGATCAAGAAAGACGAGAGTATCGCCAGCCCGCGCGGCATGAAGCGCCGCAGAAGACGCATCGGATGAGAGAGGATCAGGGCCAGCGCGATCCCACCGAGGGTCATCACCGCCGCGTCCGGCACGAGCCACACGATCAAAACAAACAGAGCCAGGACGGCCAGGATCAAGACCGTCCTGGCGCGCCTGGAGATCCGGGTGGGGGTCGGAGGCGGCTTGTCGGTTCGGGGCGACTCCCGCTCTTTTGCCGCGGCCTTCTCCAAAGGGTCGCCTGCGTGTCCTCGTCGGGTAAACATCAGGCGAGGTATATCACGACCATCGCTCGCTGGACTCGCGCCACTCTCGCATCTGAGCGATCTCACGCTCCTGCGCCGCGATTATTTCTTCGGCGAGGGTTCTGATTTGCTCGTTGTCTGAGTTTTCAAGGGCGACTTCGGCCATGTCGATGGCCGACTGGTGGTGCGGGATCATGTTTTCGATGAACGCGAGGTCGAAGGGGTCGGCGTTGGCGAATTCTTCGGGGTCTTCCATCATCCGCATCATCGCCATGTCCTCCTGGGTGACGTCGCTGGAGATTTCGCGGGTGCCGAATGCCTCCTGTTTTATGTCACGCAACTCCTCGATCTCGGCGTTCTGCGTCTCTATGATGTTCCGGGACAATTCTTCGATCTCCGCATGCTCGGCGTTGCCGTCGAGCGCGATGCGGGCCATGTCCACCGCCCCCTGGTGGTGCGGAATCATGAGGTCTATGAACCGCTCGTCGGAATACTCTCCATCCGCCATGAGCATCGGACCCATGTCCATGGAACCGTGATCCATCCCGGAATGGTCCATGCCCCGCATGTCTCCGTGGGAGTCGTTTTCCTGGCCTCCGCCCGAGCCTCCGCAGGCGGCGAGCGAGAGGAGCGCGGCTATCAGCAGCCCGGTCACGGCGAGCCTTGTCTGTCTCTTCACGATACGTTCCTTCCTTCGGGTTTCCCTGATTTAGATTTACGGCCTTCTCCGAAGATCAGAGCTTGAAAACCTGGAGGAAGAGGAGCGTCGGGCCTCTGGGAAGGTGGGGAACGACCGTCTTCCGGAGCGGCTCGGCGTGGTGGATTTCGACCGGAGCCGGACGCCGCCTGGCTCCGAAGCGAAGCAACGACACCGCGAGGGCGACGGACAGCCAGAACACGACCGCGAAGTACGACACCTCCGCCTCATGGTGCGCGGAGAGAACGCCCTCGCCGCCGTTATCGTGGCCGTCGTGGTTCGCATGCGTCGCGACGCCTTCGCCCGGCGAAACGTCTACGGGAAGGTGGGCGGCCCCGAAAACCCCGTGGCAGAGGAGGAGCGCGAAAGCGAGAACGATGGCGAGCGCCGTTGCTTTGTTTTCGAGGGCGCGCGTCATATGGTTTACGAATCCGCCGTGGGGCGGAGATCAAGGCGTCTCAAAAGCTGGGCGTTGAGGGCGACGACGATGGTCGAGAGGCTCATGAGCACCGCGCCGACCGCGGGTGAAAGCAGGATGCCCACCGGGGCCAGAACACCCGCCGCGAGCGGCACGGCGACGACGTTGTAGCCCGCCGCCCAGAAGAGGTTCTGGAGCATCTTGCGGTACCCGGCCTTCGAGAGCTTGATGACCGAAACGACCGCTCTCGGGTCGTTGGAGGCGAGGATGACGCCCGCGGACTCCATCGCCACGTCGGTGCCGGCCCCGATGGCGATTCCCACGTCGGCGCGGGCGAGGGCCGGGGCGTCGTTGACGCCGTCGCCGACCATCGCGACCCGCTCTCCGCGTCCCTGGAGTTCGGCCACCACCCGGTCCTTGTCTTCCGGCAAAACCTCCGCGAAGACCTCGTCTATGCCGAGGTCGTCGGCTACGGCTTCGGCCACCTGTTACGCGTCGCCCGAGATCATGACGACCCTGACGCCCTTTTCGTGGAGCGCGTCCACCGCCTCTCGCGACTCTGGCCGCGCCTCGTCTTCGAGAGCGAGAACCCCGATCACGACTCCATCCCGGAGGACGCGCAACACCGCCGCCCCGCGAGCCTTCCACTTATCCACCACGTCGCGAAGCTCCTCCGGCTCCTCGACTTCCCTCTCCCGGAGAAGCGAGGGACCACCGATGGCGACCTTCGCGCCGTCCACGACCGCCTCGACCCCGCGCCCGGTGAGAGACTGGAAATCCGTGGCCTCGCGCAGCTCGCCGCGTTCCTTCGCCGCGGCCACGATGGCGCGGGCGAGGGGATGTTCGCTGTCGGTCTCGACCGCGCCCGCGACGGCGAGGAGTTCGTCCTCGTCGCCGTCTGCGGCCGCCGCGCCCGTGAGGGCGGGTTCGCCTTTCGTGAGGGTGCCGGTCTTGTCGAAGAGGACGGTATCCACCGAGCGCATCCTCTCCAGCGCGAGCCGGTCCTTCACGAGGATGCCGCTTCGCGCCGAAAGCCCGGTCGAGAGGGCTATGACGAGCGGTATGGCGAGCCCGAGGGCGTGGGGGCAGGAGATGACCAGCACGGTTATGGTGTTCTCGATGGCCTGTCCGGGGTTACCGAGCGCGAGCCAGGTGAAGAACGTGATGACGCCCGCTCCGGCGGCGAAGTAGAAGAGGAGGGCGGCGAAGCGGTCGGCGAGGGCCTGCGCCCGCGAACGGGAGCCCTGCGCCTCCTCCACCAGACGTTGGATGCCCGCGAGCGCGGTCTCCTTGCCCACGGCCGTCACCTCGACCCGAATCGCCGAGTCGGTCGCCACCGTGCCCGCGACGACGCTGTCTCCTTCGCTCTTCGCGACGGCCTTCGACTCGCCCGTGATCATGGACTCGTCCAGTTCCGCTTCGCCGCGCGTGATATCACCGTCGGCGGGCACCCGCCCGCCGGAACGAACCAGTACCACATCTCCGACCCGAAGCTCGTCGAGGGAGACGGTTTCGGTGTCGGGGCCAGTCACCCTCTCCGCGTCATCCGGCAGGAGGGCTGCGAGTGCCTCCAAAGCCCCCGAAGCCTGTCCGACGGCCCGCATCTCCAGCCAGTGGCCGAGGAGCATGATGACGACGAGCAGGGCGAGTTCCCACCAGAAATCCAGGTCGAAAAGGCCGAAGGTCGTCGCCGCGCTCGCCACGAAGGCGACCGTTATTGCCATCGAGATCAGGAGCATCATCCCCGGCTGAAGGCTTTTCGCCTCCTCGAAGCCGCCCTTCAGAAACGGCCATCCACCCCACGCGAAGATAAACGTCCCGAGGATCGGAGCGATAAGGTCCGATCCGACAAATTGCGGCATCGAGAAGCCGAGCCACATCTGGATCATGTGGCTGTACAGTATCACCGGCGCCGCGAGTACCAGCGTCACCCAGAAGCGATCGCGAAACATCTTCGCGTGATCGCCATGACCGCCGTGTTCTCCGTTGTGTTTTTCGTGGGATTTCATCGTCTCGCCTTTCGTTTTTCTGG
>JBOHBL010000132.1:0-1592 GCA_050698295.1 Rubrobacteraceae bacterium
GAGGTCGAGTGGGTCGCCACCGAAAAGGCCGGAGACGCTTCCGAGGCCGCGAGCGATTGGACCGACGGTCTGCTCATCGTCATCGGCGGGGACGGGACGATCAACGAGGTGGTCAACGGGCTCGGCATGGCCGGTTTCCCCGACGGCGTCACGCTCGCCATCCTCCCGAGTGGCACCGGCAACGACCTCGCCGCCACCCTCGCCATCCCCGAAGACCCTGATGAGGCCGAAGACACGACACGACGGAACCGGGTCAGGACGCTGGACGCCGCCAGGGTCTACTCCGAGGGCGTCGGGGAGAGGTTCTTCATCAACGCCGCGACCGGCGGTTTCGGGGCGGAAGTCTCCGAGGCCGCCGACGACGAGGACTTCAAGGGGCGGTGGGGCAAGCTCACGTACCTGAGGGCTTCGCTCGAAGTCGCCCGGGACTTCGATGCGCGGGAGATCAAAATAGTACTCGACGGCGAAGAGCGGTGGATGAAGGCCGTCAACGTCGCGGTCGGCAACTGCCGCTACGCCGGCGGAGGATGGCCCGCCGCCCCGAAGGCCAACCCCGAAGACGGGCTCCTCGACCTCGTCGTCATCGAAGACGTCGGGCTGGGAGAGGCTCTCGCGCTCGCGCCGGACACGCTCGCCAGATCCAACTATCTGGACAAAAAAGGCGTCTTCCACGCCAGGGCGCGCAAGATACGAGTCGAGACGTATCCCGGCGGCCTCTCGTTCAACGCCGACGGGGAGTTGATCGGGGACGAACCCGCCGAGTTCGAGGTGGTCCCCAAAGCCCTCAAGGTCATAGTCGGAGAAAACTACGTCGCGGAGCCCGGAACGTGAGCGAGAATAACGTCAAAGTCCTCTTCTTCGGCGCGGCGGCCGACCGGGCCGGCACCCGCGAGACCGAAACGCCCATCGAGGCCGGCACGACGCTCGACGAACTGTGGAGCACGCTCGCCGAAAAACATCCCGATCTCTCCCCCATGCGCGGGACGCTCGCCTTCGCCATAAACGGCGAGTACGCCGGAAGGGACGCGATCCTCTCGCCCGGCGACGAAGTAGCGGTGTTGCCGCCGGTCTCGGGAGGATAGGAATGTTTTCCGTCGTCGAGGAAGAAATAGACACAGCGGCCATGATCTCCGCCGCTCAGAGGTCCGATTGCGGGGCCATCTCCACCTTTATCGGGACGACGAGGGTGGACGGGTCGAGCGGCGCGTCGGTCGAGTACCTCGAATACGAGGCATATCGTCCGATGGCGGACAGGAAATTGGAGGAGATCGGGGCGGAGATCCGGGAGAACTGGGACGTTCGTCACGTCGCGATCACGCACCGCATCGGGCGCGTGGACCCCGGCGAGGCGAGCGTGGCGATAGTCATCGCCTCCCCAAGACGCGGCCACGCCTTCGAAGCGAGCCGGTACGCCATCGAGCGAATAAAAGAAATAGCGCCCATCTGGAAGCGCGAAGTCTGGTCCGATGGATACGTCTGGGTCGGAAGCCAGATCGGCACCCGGTGAATCTCACTCCAGAATCTCACTCCAAATAGTTCCCCGCAGCGTTTGCAGAGACGTAGCATGCTACGTCTCCACGGCATGCTACGTC
>JBOHBL010000133.1:0-2215 GCA_050698295.1 Rubrobacteraceae bacterium
GTCTATGAGATCCCCGGCCTCCTCCGCGTATGGCTGGAGGCCCCCAAGCTCCGGCATCTCCGAATAGACTCCGTCCCACCCGAACTCCACGCTCCCCCGGTAAAAGCCGTGCGCGATGCAAGCCCCGGAGCGCGGCCTTCGTAGAACGGGCATGATCTCGTCAAGGCGATGAGGGCCGGATCGAGGGCCGTCGCGAGGTTGTAATGCCCGACCGGATCTATGACATCCGCCTCGATCTCCAAATGGAGATGGACCCCGAAGCATCTCCCCGCGTCGAGGAAACGCTCCCTGCCTATCGTCTCGATCTGTAATTCGTAGCGCGGCTCTTCCCGGAAAGAAGGGTCGAAAGAAAGCGGATACAGCCGGAGGCCGAGTTCCCGACCGACCCTGAGCGCGAACCCCACGTTCGCCAGATATTCTCTTTCGAGTTCTTCGAGGGTTTCCGCCGGGGCGGTCTTCACCTCGACCATGCTCCGCGAACACTCCTCCGAGAAGTTGTCCGGGTCGAGTCCCTCGGATAGGGGCCGCTTCGGCGCACCGGAGGATGAGTTCGTCCGCCCGATCCGAGGGCCGTCCCGACTCGTCCACAAGGAGGGATTCTTGCTCCAATCCTATGCGTCATTTTTGGTTCTCTTTCATTTCGCCGCCCATCCCTTCCGCTTCCCACGCCTGGCTACGATTATGCCCGTTCCCCGTTTCCGGCGAAATGGCCGGCCGGATGAAAATCCTGTCCTCCGAAGATGGCGGCTCGGGTTCATCCGCGGTCGAGGCGGCCCATGAGTTTCATGACCGAGCCGGAATCGAGCGCGGCCCGGACTCTCTCGACGCTCTCTTCGAGTGGGCCGGAAGCTCCGCCCGACATCCACACGCGGAGGGCGGCGTTGCATGCGATGAGATTCCGCACCGCGCCATCCTCCTCCGGGAGCGCGGCCATGACGCGACTCGTATCCCCTGCTTCGCCGAGCCACGGACGTTCCGCCACGAGGCACGCGAACGCGAAGCCGCCCTCGGGAGCGCGATGTGGGACAGGGAGGTCGAGAAATCCCTCGAGTTCGGACTCCCCGGCGCGGACTCCATAGGCGACCGAACCATCTCGACCTTCTCGCGCACCGAGCTTCCGCACTTTGCCGGGATAAACACCTTCATGAGCTTCCCGTACCTCGAAGACGTGCGGATTGGAACCTCCTCCTCACGCTCGGCGAGGAGACGAAAGGCTGTTTCAACGTCGTCGCCGACAAGGGGGATTTCAAGGATCTCACCGAAGTCGAGAAGATGCTCGAAGAAAAAGAGGCGACGGAAGACAAGCCGATCACGCTATATCGCTTCAAAGGCGTGCGGACATCGAACACGTGCCTCGCCCTCAAAATGCTCGGATACACGGGCGTGAAAACGTACTTCGGCTCGTGGAACGAGCGGTCGAAAGACCCGAGCCTCCCCATAGAGAGCGGCGCGTTGGAGAAGATCGCATAGCGGAGGACGACCCTTCGGGCGGGACGTGCGTGTCCCGCCAGTTTTACATAGCTCGGAGATGAGAGGAGGACTTTGAAGACCCGCGCATATCCGGCTTCTTTCGATGAGGTCGTCGAGTCGCTCGTAAAGAGCATCGAGGAGAGCGGGATGCTCCTCGTCGCGGACATTGACGTTCGGAAGAGCGCGGCGAAGCGCGCAATATCCCTCGCGGGCAATCGCATCCTCGAAGTTTTCCGGCCCGACTACGCGGCGCGTGTGTGGGGGACGGAGATCGAAGCCGGGGTGGACATCCCGATCCGCACCCACGTCCACGAGGACGAAGGAGGCGGCGTGGCCGCGAGGTGTCGGACGCCGCTCGAAGTATTGTCGCGGCACGGCAACGACGAGTTGACGTTGTTCGCGGCGGAGCTTGATCCGGTTTTCGAGAGGATCGTGCGCGAGCCGTTGCGTGCTCCGATGCGACGAAGGTGTCTCACCCCGCAGTCGGGGAGCAGATGATCCCGATGGAGACGAAAGGAGCCGAATGAACCGCGAAACAGCGACACGGAAAATCCTCGAAGCGAAGCGGGAAAAGGGACTCACCTTCGAGGCGATATCGGGCAAAGTCGGGAAGCACAAAGTCTGGACGACCGCCGCCCTCCACGGACAGCATCCGATGAGCGCCGAAGAGGCCGACGCCGTATGCTCGCTCCTCGGCCTCGACACGGAGGTCGCTTCGGTTTTGCGGGAAATACCGATGCGAGGG
>JBOHBL010000134.1:0-2488 GCA_050698295.1 Rubrobacteraceae bacterium
GAGGATGAGCCGGCCCGGCTCCGCCGAGAACCCCGCCCCCGCATCTCCGAGAGAACCTTGAAGAAGCACGATGGCGGTGAGGAGCGGGAGCGCGGTGAGGAGCCTCGCCCCGGCGAGCGTGTGGAACGGGAGATCCCGGAGGACGAAACGCCCGAGAACAGTCGAGGAACCCCACATGAGCGCGGCTCCGAGCGCGAGCGCGGCGGTGAGGACTTCGTTCCTCCCGATCTCCCCAAACGGGGAAAGGTCGCCGAAAGACACGAGGTACGCGCCGACCACCGCGGCGGCGAAGACGAGCCAATATCTCCACCCCACCCTCTCGCCGAGAAGGACGCCCGCGAGAAGCACGGCGAAGAGCGGCTGCGTTTTTTGGAGGAGGATCGCCACCGTCGGATTCCCGACCGCGAAAGCCGCCGTGAAGAGAAGCGTCCCGAGAGCCGACCCGCCCCACCCGACGACGAGGAGCGCGGCCCATTGTTTCGCCCCGAAGCCACGGAATGCTCGCCAGCCGAGGATGACGGCGGGTATCGAGTACGCGGCGAGGATGGCGTGTTCGGCGAACACGATGCTCGTCGGAGACATGGTGTCCACGAGGGGGAAACGAAGAATTCCGTCCGTCCCCCACAACGCCGCGCCGACGGCGACGAGAAGAACCCCGGCGAAACCGCCCTTTCTCAAACCCATGTGCGACCTTTCGGAATACGGATGAAACGGTCTCGGGGGACGTAAATTATCCCGGAAGCAAACTCCGCCCCATGAGAAACTCGTCGGTCTGGCGGGCGGCCTTCCTTCCTTCGGCGATGGCCGTGACGATGAGATCCGCGCCGAGCCTCGCGTCCCCGCACACGAACACGTCGGGATGGCTCGTGGCGAACCCGTTCTCCGAGCGAACCGCCCCACGCTCGGTGTATCCGAGGTCGAGGTCGCCGAGGAGCCTGTCGCGCACAGGCCCGGTGAACCCGATCGCGAGAAGCACGAGGTCGGCCTCCATCTCGAACTCCGTCCCCCCGACGGGCGTCGTCTTCCCCGCTTCCCGCTTCGTCTCCACGCAATGCATCTTCTCGACCTTTCCATTCCCCGAGAAACCCGTGACGGCGACGCTCCATCCTCGCTCCCCGCCTTCTTCGTGAGCCGGATACGTGTGAAGAACGAACGGCGCGTCCGGCCATTCGAGCGGGTCGGGGGAATCCGGCGGCTTCGGCCCGTGCGTGAGAACCTTCACCGAAGCACACCCCTCGCGGTTCGCGTTCCCGAGACAGTCCGCGCTCGTGTCTCCCCCGCCGAGAATTATGACGTTCTTCCCCTTCGCGGAGATTTCCTCTTCCTCCACCGGAAGCCCCGCCACGCGACGGTTTTGCTGCGTGAGGTACTCCATCGCGTAATGCACCCCTTCGAGGTCGCGCCCCGGAACGGGCATGTCCCGACCTTGCAAAGCGCCGACCGCGAGAACCACCGAATCGAAGTCCACCCGAAGATCTTCCGTCGTCGGATCTTCGCCGACGTTCGCGTTCATGCGGAACTTTATCCCTTCTTCCTCCATGAGGTTCACGCGCCGCTCCACGACCCACTTCTCGATTTTGTAATCCGGGATGCCGTACCGAAGGAGGCCGCCGATTTTGTCGTCCTTCTCGAAGACCGTCACGTAATGCCCCGCCCAATTCAATTGCTGCGCGGCGGCGAGTCCCGCCGGGCCACTTCCGACGACCGCCACTTTCTTCCCGGTTCGCATCTCCGGCGGCGGGGGTTTGGGGACGACCCACCCTTCATCGAAGGCGCGGTTGATGATGGAAAGCTCTATCTCCTTGATCGTCACCGGATCGCTGTTGATGGTGAGGACACACGCCGCTTCGCACGGCGCTGGACAGAGCATCCCGGTGAATTCCGGGAAGTTGTTGGTCGCGTGGAGTCGGTCTATCGCCCGTTTCCACTGGTCCCGATACACGAGGTCGTTCCAGTCGGGGATGAGGTTCCCCAAGGGGCACCCGGTGTTGCAAAACGGTATGCCGCAGTCCATGCACCGCGCCGCCTGGTCCCGCAGCTCGCCTTCCGGCATCGGCTCGTAGACGTAGTTGTAGTCCTTGAGCCGCTCCTCTATCGGGCGCTTCGGGGTAGGCTTGCGCCCGAGCTTGATAAATCCCTTCGGGTCGCCCACTAGCTCACCGCTTCCATCTCGGCCTTCTGCCGTTCTTCGAGGACCCGCTTCAGATCGTTGGGCATCACCTTCGCGAACTTCGGCAAGGAGTTCTCCCAATCATCGAGGATGCGCCTCGCCGCCTCGCTGTCCGTCCATTCGAGGTGACGCTCGACCATCCCGCGCAACAAATCGACGTCCTCGTCGGACTCGACGGCTTCGATCCCGACCATGTCCGTGTTGCACAGCGTCTCGAAACGGTCCTCCTCATCGAGCACGAACGCCACTCCGCCGCTCATCCCCGCCGCGAAATTGCGTCCCGTCGGCCCGAGAACGACGACGACGCCTCCAGTCATG
>JBOHBL010000135.1:0-2271 GCA_050698295.1 Rubrobacteraceae bacterium
ACACGGGCTGGAATCCCCTTGGTTCAGGGAGGAGAGGAAAGCCCGACAGCGCAGAGTTTCGCCCATAAGTAAGCCCAGCTTCGCTAGCGGCAGAATAGAGGCATGAAAATACGTACACCGCAGGCATCCTCGGGCAATCGGCAGCGTTCGCGAGGGTGCGTAGAGAGCGTTGGTTTGCGGTGTGGATCGCCTCTCTTCGGAGACGGGTTCGCAGCCTGCGTCAACAGACCCAAAGAGCAGGCTCCGGGTGTAACGGACTGTGACCCGGCCAGTATGCCTAATGTCGTCCGTCGCCTTGATGCCGTTCCTCCTTTTTTGCGGGGAACGAAACCTGGAATGACAAGCCGCTTCCTTCTAGATGGCGGTAGTTGACATGCTTATCCTCTCACCGAATGAGGAAGACCGGACGGAGCTTGTATTCGTCTCTGGCTGCGAGGACGACTTCTTCGAGTCCTTCCAGGCACCCTCGCGAGGAGTAGACGAGGGCGTCGGCGCAGCGGTCAGCGAAGAGGACGACATTCGAGAAATCTTCTCCGGCTTTGCGCGGCGCGTAACGGAGGCCGTCTATCTCCGGGAAAGCCCCGTGGAGGGCACGCGCCCACTTTTGGCAGGTTACGTAGTTTTCGCCTGTCGAGACCCTGGCATCGAGTCCCAGGGCCGAAAGCGTTTTGTTGGATCTCAAATCCACGAGCCGAAGGAACCGGCCGGCGGTTATGCGGACCAGATGGAGGTCGCGATCCTCCATGCCCATCCTGCGTCCCGGCGGTCCACGCACACTTCGCCGAAGACGCCCAGCCAGGAGTCGTTCGTATAGGCCACCGCGTACTGCCCGCCTGGAGCGTCGAAGCGGTAACGGGGGTTCTCGTAGGTCCGATAGTTTGGCGCCTCTCCCTTCTGAATACGCCAGAGCGGCGTCCGCCATTGGAGGACCTCGACCTCCGCCCGTAGACGCCGGAGTTCCTCTTCACCAACCGGCCTTCTCAGCCGTGGTGGGCCGAAAGCCTCAGACAAAGCTGTCCTCCCAACGAACGGCTAGAAACCTTCGAGACCCGAGCTTTCGATGACCCGGATCAGGCGTTCGACCTCGCCCTCCCTCAAAAGCTCGGCTGGTTCGCTGCCACCGAGACGGTCGTTCGGCTCGGTCATGAAGAAATGGAGCGTCTCGGGATCCATGTCCGCTTCGCGGGACGCCGCGACGACCTCCTCAACACCCTCCAGGATCTTCCCTTCAGAAGAAAACTGCCAGTACGGGTAGATCGCCGGACTCCGCTCGCGCTCGACGATCCCGACGATGCTCCCTTGATTGCGCATCCGCCTGAGCCTTTCCCGCCCTACGCCCAGAACCCTTGCGACCTCCCCCGCCCCATAACTCTCCTCGCGCAGCCGGATGCGGTCCATGAGTATCCGCAACGTCGCCCGTGCCCGCGCGGCATGCACGTCCGCCACCGGACGCTCCGGTATACGCGCGGTCCGCTCTTCCGGCCCCTCGCCGCCTTCCCTCCGCGCCTCGTAAACCTCCAGCGCGTCAAGAGCGGCCTCCAACCGGGACAATTCTTCCCGTCCCCCACCAACGGCAAGCTCCGCCAACCGTTCTATCAGCGAGGCCCGCTCCCGACGCTCTTCGCTCCCAAGACCCTCAAGCCGCTTCTCGATCTCCGCCAGCATATCCGCCTCGTAACCTGACACCACATACCAACCATCCAGTTTACACCGACCCATCAATCTGTCAACTTTGTCTTTTCTGTCAAATTCTGTCGCCCATCTTGCCGGGCTCTCTGATGATGATCCCCTCGTAAGAGGGCGGCCTTCCCATTCCCGCCTTCCATTGCTTCGTTCTCGCCACCTTGCGGGCAATTATAGCGTAGCGTCTCCGGCGTCATTCGGAGCCTCCCGACAACTGAAGCCCAACGTCCGAAGCTCTTGAAAACTATCCACCCGGACATCGAAAAGTATCCACCCGGATGATGTGGAGGGTCTTGAGCTTCGCGTAGCATCCGAGACGTAGACCCGAAAACCAGGACGCAAGGAGGATCGGCATGGATTACGCAAGAGAGAACATTGCCCGCTTGGCGAGGACCGTGATCATGGCGGCGCTCGTCGTGGCCGGCGTCGCGGCGCTCGCGCCGGATGAGGCGAAGGCCGAGACGACCTGCCAGGAGAACAACCCCGAGTGCGTGTACTCCTACGACGAGTGGTACTTCTTCGAAGGCTCCGGCGCGGTGGCGGCGAACACGGGGGCGACGGCCACGTTCACGTTCGAAGGCAAGAAGG
>JBOHBL010000136.1:0-1015 GCA_050698295.1 Rubrobacteraceae bacterium
GTCTACGGCCCTCTCAGTAACGGAGCGACGACGGTGCAGTTCGAGGGGACGCCGAGCTATCCCGGTCCCGACAGGCACTGGGACAACATCGAGCGGCATGGGATCACGATCTACTACTCCGCGCCGACCGTCGTCCGGGCGTTCATGAAGCAGGGGACCGAGCCGGTCGAGAAGCACGACCTTTCGTCTTTGCGCCTGCTCGGAACCGTTGGCGAACCCATCAACCCGAGGGCCTGGGAGTGGTACAACGAGAACGTCGGCAAGGGGAATTGCCCGATAGTGGACACGTGGTGGCAGACGGAGACGGGGGCGATCATGATCACGCCCCTCCCGGGCCTCACCACCACCAAGCCGGGCAGCGCAACCCATCCTTTCCCCGGCGTCTTCGTGGACATCTACGACGATGACGACAACCCCATCGAGGGCGCGGGCAAGGGGAACCTCGTCATCACGAAGCCGTGGCCGGGCATGCTACGCACGATCTACAAAGACCCGGAGCGTTTCCGCAAGACGTACTGGGAGAGGCTCGGCGACAAGTACTTCGTCGAGGACGGCGCCGAGCGCGACGAGGACGGCTACTACACCATAACCGGCCGCATAGACGACGTGATGAACGTTTCCGGCCACCGCATCGGCACGATGGAGGTCGAGAGCGCGCTCGTCGGCCACAAGCACGTGGCCGAGGCCGCCGTCATCGGTCGCAATGATGAAGATAAGGGACAGGCCATCGTCGCCTACGTCATCCTCGAAGGCGACAGGGAAGGCTCCGACGACCTCATCCAGGAACTCAACCAGCAGGTGAGGAAAGCCATAGGTCCGCACGCGAGACCCGAGGAGATCATCTTCACCCCCGACCTCCCCAAGACGCGCAGCGGCAAAATAATGCGCCGCGTCCTGCGCGGAGTGGCCGAGGGCGAAAGCGACCTCGGCGACACCTCCACCCTCGCCGACCCGTCCGTGGTGGACGACCTTCAGGCCGCCCGCGGCCAGGGATAGAACGTACACGGCGTAGAGA
>JBOHBL010000137.1:0-2755 GCA_050698295.1 Rubrobacteraceae bacterium
CCCTCCGTGCCGTCCGCGGATTCCACCACGAAGTAACCTCCGTTCACTCCAGCCAGCGAGCCGGCGCGAGATGAGATGTCCGTGAGCCGCTCCTTGCCGGGGATCTCGCTCGCGGCGAGCCGGGAGACGATCTCCCCCTCGAAGTCGGGGGCCGCCTCGACCACGCTCACCACCCACGGCCCCGTCGTCTCGCTCCCGTCCTCGCCGGTGTAGACGGCCGAGAGCGCGGCGTAGGCTTCGGAGCCGCCTTCCTCCGAAGAACCGTACCCGGATTCTTCCAACTCTCCCGCCAGGTCCGCAGCCTCCGCTTCGGTATCGAATTCTCCGGCTCGCGCGAGGTAGAGGCGCGGGTATTCCGGGTCGTCCTGGGGCCGGTCGGAGACCTCCTCCACTCTCGGTTCGTAGCCGTCGTCCCGGAGACGTTCGGCTACCTCGTCGGCATGTTCCCGGTTCTCGGTGAGGACGACATCCACGGTGTACGAGTCCTCTTCGGATGTTTCGCCTCTGACCACTCTGGTGTAGCCGAGGCCGGGCGCCAGCTCTGCGCGGGTTTGGAACTCGGGCAGACCTGGAGGACCGAACGGCGACTCACCGAGGGAATCCTCTGCGTCGACACTCGCTCCAGAAGCGAACAAGGTGACGACCATCACCGCGATTAGGACGGGAACCATCGCTGTCGTTCTCATCCGATTTACACCGCCGTGACGGGATTGATCGGGCTCCACTCTTTGAAAGCGCCAACCATGCTCCACGACTCGCTCCCCGTTTCCTGACTCAACACCGGCAACCGCATTCTACAGGCGCGGGCATTGCGCGGGGTTACACGCTCGTTACAAGCTCCGGCGCCTCGATAAAACTCCTGCGCCGGAACGCTTTCCGGCTGGACCTAGCCGATCAGAGCCCGAAGCAGATAGGCCATGCCGACCCCGGCGTAATTACCCACGGCGTATCCGAGGACACCGATCAGAACCGCCGGAGTCACGAGGATTCTCCACTTCTTGGAGATCGCCAGCGCGAGGGAAGTGGAAGGGCCGCCCACGCAAGCCTGACTCGCCACCGCGAGCGTCTCTATCTCCAGCTTCATCAGACGCCCGACCCCGAAGATTATCGTCCCGTGAATCACCACGAGGATCAGGAGGAAGAGGAACACGACCGGACCTTTGGCGACGAGCGTCGAGAGAACCGTCCCCGCTCCGAGAACCACGAAGAAGAAGTGGAGGAGGACGTTTCCGAGTTCTTCCCCGCCGCTCAAACGGTTCGCGGGGGTAAGGGCCGCGAGAAGGGCGAAGGTCGTGTACCAGATTTCTGCCGGCACCTCGAAGCCGAGGAGAGTATTTATCGGGCCGGAGATGATTTGAGAGACGGCGACGATGACGAAGGTGAGGGCGAGGAGGTAGATGATGTCGTAGATGGAGACGCTCTTTTTGGTCCAGAACTCATCGTCGGAGTCCGGGGGACGTTCTTGCGTTGCGCCATTACCATCCGCGGCCCGCCGCCCGCCGTAGATGGAAGGGTAGAATCGAAGCAACAGGACGGGGATCAAAGCGGTCATCACGAACCAGAGGTTGGTCATCAAGGTATCGGCGGCCGCGCCGGTGGCGAAGAGGGTGTCGGACACGTCCACAGCCGCTCCGACGGCGGCGTAGTTGACCCCGCCCCCGATGTAGCTCCCGGTGAACTGTCCGGCCAGCTTCCAGGTCTCTTCTCCGATGGGACCGGCCAACAACAGCCCCGCGACGAAAGCTCCCACCGCCGTTCCGATGGCACCGAGCACGAACGCCAGGAGCGCGGGCCTCCCCAAACGACGGAGATTTCTCAAATCCGCCGTCATCAGAAGCAGCACGATGGCGAGCGGCACGGCGTAGTCGGAGGCGAAGACGTAGATGGGGTTTATGTCCTGCTGATCTCCGACCGGGATGGAGGGCGGTATGACCCGGAGGTTGACCAGAACGGCTGCCCCGGTGATGACCAGGATGGCGGTGCCGAAGAAAGAGAAGGTTTTGAACCTCCGGTCCAGAAAGAACACGAGGGCTATCAGGACCGTAACCACAGCTCCGACGCCGAATGGATCGGTGAACAAGGCTTCACCCATCACGGGACTCCGGCTTCCCGTTTATCCAAGATCGGCGTAAAACCGCCTCCTTCAGGTGGCGGATATAAGCCGCGCCAGGAGTGTGTTCGCGGTATGATGCAGCGCAGCCTCCACGAGAGGCCTGAGCTTTGACAATCGAATATCGGCAGTTCGGGAGGAGAAACCCCCTCCCGGTGAAATGTCCGTGGGTCGGCGGTTCGCCGCCGGATCCGGGGGTCGAATCCAGGGCTGGCACCCGCCCCGATGATGGACCAGCCATTAAACAACGACTGCAGGGCTGCGCGGTCTCGGTTGAGAGACCGTGGAAGCTCCCTGCTTTAGCGGGGAGAGCAGTCACGAACACGAAAAGATCCCTCCCCAAGTCTTCCGCCTCCGGCATGACACTACGTCGTTTGCGAGCGTCCTTCGGTAACTTCACCTTCTTCCGCCGAAACCTCCTCGGGAGTCTCCTGTCGCGGTCGCAACAAGGGGAACAGGTAACCCAACACGAACGTGAGAGCGACAAAAAGGACGGCCAACGCCCAGGCGAAGCCCACCCCCGCCTCCGCGGCAGTGCCGAGAACAATCCCGGCCCAGGCGAAATCCGAATCTCCGAAAGTGGTGTTGGCAAGGCCCAGTTGCCCCAGATATGCCAGCAGCAGAGCGGGCAGGAAGGTGATTATC
>JBOHBL010000138.1:0-11068 GCA_050698295.1 Rubrobacteraceae bacterium
CGACGGCACCGCGCAAGGACTCCTGAGAAGCTGGGCCGGAGAGCGGCGCGTGGAGCGGGTGGAGCTTGGCTCCGGAACCGCGCGCGCCCATGCCTACGACCGGGAAGGCAGGCTCGTCGAGACGGCCGCGGGAGAAGAAGGAACCGTCGCGGCGCCCGTCGAGCCGGGCGGGTTCACCTTCCTCGTCGCGCGCGGAGAAGTGCAAACAGCGGCGAAAAGTCGCGGAGGAGGTTGACGATGAAAAGGTTCATGTTCCTGATCCCCGCACTGGTGGCCGCGGTCGTGCTTTCGGCGTGCGGCGGTGGCGGGTCTTCCGATGCCGTCGGCTCCACCGGCCCGATAAACGCGTGGCTCTCCAACAACGAGCAGGAGATAGCCTGGGGACAGGAGACCATCGAACGCTGGAACGCGGACCACCCCGACCAGGAAGTCGCCTCTCAGGAAATACCAGCGGGCGAGAGTTCCGAGGCCGTGATACAGGCGGCGATCACCGCGGGCAACGCGCCGTGCCTCATCTGGAACGTATCCCCGGCGGCCGTTCCCCAGTTTCAGCGCGCCGGAGGACTCGTTCCGCTGGACAACTTCGACGGCGGCGTGGAGTACGCCCGCGAGCGCGTCGGGGAGCGGGTGGATCAATACGTGTCCCCCGACGGCCAGCTCTACCAGATGCCCTGGAAGAGCAACCCGGTCATGATCATCTACAACAAAGACCTCTTTGAGCAGGCGGGACTCGACCCCGAGAATCCGGAGCTCGCCACCTACGAAGAGTTCCGCCAGACCGCCGAAACCATAAACTCCGAACTGGACATGCCGGCGATCTGGCCCTCCGCCGACCAGACGTTCTTCCAGGCCTGGTTCGACTTCTACCCGACCTACATCGCCGCCAGCGGCGGGGAGCAACTGGTCAACGAGGAAGGCGAGGCGACCTTCGACTCGGAGACGGGAACGGAGGTCGGCGAGTTCTGGCGCTCGATGTATGACGCCGGGCTTATCCCGCGGGAGAGCGAGCCAGGCGACTCTTTCGCCGAGGAGCAGGCCGCGATGAGGATCGTGGGCCCGTGGGCCGTCGCGGTCTACGGAGACCTCGATTGGGGAGTTGTACCCGTGCCAACCCCGGACGGCACGCCGCCGGAGGACATACACACCTTCTCCGACGCCAAGAACACGGCGATCTTCTCCGCCTGCGAGAACCAGGAGACCGCCTTCGAGTTCATGAAGTTCGCCACCTCCGAGGAGAGCGACCGGGCGCTTTTGGAGGAGACGGGACAGATGCCGCTTCGCGACGGCCTCACGCAAACCTACTCCGACTTTCTCGAGGAGAACCCGCAGTATGCGACCTTCGCCGATCAAGCCGAGCGGGTCGTCGAGGTTCCCAACGTGCAAGGCTCCGTCGAGATGTGGCAACGCTTCCGCGACGCTTACTCGGACGCGGTGATCTTCGGTGAGAGTCCAGTATCCGAAACATTCGACGCCGCCGCCGAAGACATAGACGGGATCGTCGAGGAAGGAGAGAGATGAGCACCGGAACCGTCAGGTACGCGGGATACCTCTTCATCCTGCCGTACCTGACGTTCCTTGGACTCTTCCTGGCTTATCCGCTGTTCTTCGCGGTGTACATGAGCTTCCACGACTACTTCTTCGCCGCGCCGGGGGCGGTGGTCGAGCGGCCTTTCATCGGTCTCGACAACTACCGGACGCTTTTGTTCGAGGACGAGACTTTCCGCACCACGCTCGGCAACATAACTGTGTTCATCCTCGTCAACGTGCCGCTGACGGCGGCGCTTGCGATAGTTTTGGCCTCGGCGCTCAACGCCAGGCTGCCGGGCCGGACGTTTTTCCGCACCTCGTACTATATCCCCTACGTGACGGCCAGCGTGGCGATCATCGCCGTGTGGGGCTACCTGTTCTTCTCGGGCGGTCTGGTGAACCGCGTGATCGGGCCTCTCGCCCCCGAACCCTCGTGGCTCGTCAACGAATTCTGGGCCATGATCGTCATCGCTCTGCTCGTGACCTGGAAGAACCTGGGCTACTATGTGCTGCTGTATCTGGCCGCGCTGCAAGGCATCCCGCGCCAGCTATACGAAGCCGCGGAGGTGGACGGCGCGGGCGTCTTCGCCAGGTTCTGGAACGTGACCGTGCCGGGTTTGAGGCCGGCGACGGTGCTCGTGGTGATCCTCTCGACCATCATCGGGGCGAACCTGTTCACCGAGCCGTACCTGCTCACCAGCGGAGGCGGACCCAGCAACCAGACCCTCTCGCCGATCCTCTACATGTATCAGCAGGGGATAGAGCAGGCCGACGCCGGATACGCGGCGGCGATAGGCGTCACCCTCTCCGTCGCCGTGCTCCTGATCGCCGCCGCGCAGCGTTTCATTCTGGAGCGTGATTGAAGTGGCCGGCGAAACGAAGGCCACCGGCAGGCGTCGCCGCTGGACGCTCGGGCGCGTCATGGGCTTCGCGGCGCTGTGCATGGGCGCGTTCCTGTTTCTGTTCCCCTTCTACTACATGGTCGTCGGGGCGTTGCAAACGGAGCCTGACCCGGGCATTTCCGGCGCCTTCCCGAGTCCGGGCGAGCTGTCGCTTTCCAACTTCCAGTCCATAAACGAGCGGGTACCGCTCCTGCGGGCGCTCTTCAACTCCGTCGTGTATACGTCGGGCGTCATCCTCGGAACGCTCACCATCGGGGTGCTCGCCGGCTATGCGCTTTCGAGGTTGAGGTGGCGGGGGCGCGCGTTGGTGTTCAACGTCGTGCTGCTGACCCTCGTCATCCCGTTCCAGTTGCTCATGATCCCGATGTACGTAATGGTTGTGCGGGGCTGGGGACTCGGAGACTCCTACCTGGGCATGATCCTGCCGTTCCTCGTAAACTCGACGGCGGTGTTCATCTTCCGGCAGTTCTTCATGCAGTTGCCGGAAGACATGCTCGACGCCGCCCGCATAGACGGCGCGAGCGAGCTAAGGATACTGACCCAGATCGTGCTTCCTTTGTCCAAGCCCGCCATCCTGACGGCGGCTTTGATCACGTTCATCGGCCCCTGGAACGAATTCCTCTGGCCGTTCCTCGTGACGAAACAGCAAGAATTGCAACCGCTGGCCGTCGCCCTCGCCAACTACATCTCGACGGTCGCGGCGAGCACCGCCAACCCCTTCGGCGCGATCCTCTCCGGCGCGGTGGTTCTGGCCGTCCCGGCGGTGGCGCTGTTCGTGATCTTCCAACGCTACTTCGTCGAAAGCGAGTCGTCCGCGAGTCTGAAGGAATGAAGACAAACACTTTCCACATCACACGCCTGGGAACCATCATGAAGTCATCGCCGGGCGATCCGATGGAGGCCGGAGGCGTCCTGAACCCCGGAGGCACACGCGGCCCCAACGGCGAATACTATCTCTTCCCGAGGATAGTCGAGGCTCCCAATTACTCGCGCATCGGGGTGGCGAGAGTGATTTTCGACGATGGGCGACCCGCGGGCGTCGAACGCCTCGGGTACGCGCTCGAACCGGACGCCGCCTTCGAGCGCAACCCGCGCACGGCGGGCTGCGAGGACGCGAGGGTGACGTATGTGTCGGAAATAGGTCGCTACGTCATGGTTTACTCCTCGTACGGGCCGCGCGGCCCGCGAGTAGCGTTCGCCCTCTCGGAGGACTGTCTTGGATGGCGGCGCATCGGCCCGGCGCTGTTTGCCTACGAAGAGGAGTGGCGGGCGGACTTCAATCTCTTCGCCAACAAGGACGCCTTCTTCTTTCCGGATCCGGTCCCAGACCCCGACGGCGTACCCTCGCTCGCTCTCATACACCGCCCGGACTTCGACGTCGGGGACGGTGAGTCGTTCCTGACGCTGCCGAAAGGCATAGTCGAGACGCGACCGGGAATGTGGATCTCCTACGCGCCGCTCGAAGCGGTTTCGAAAGACTCCTCCAATCTGGTCCATCTATGCAAGCACCGGCCGCTGGCGTTCCCAGAGTACCCGTGGGAGGAGCTGAAGATCGGAGGCGGCACTCCGCCCGTCCGCACCCCACTCGGCTGGCTGATGGTCTACCACGGCGTCACCGGTCGGCTGGTGCGGAACCTGGACCACCAGCCAGAAGTCCGCTATTGCGCGGGTGTCATGGTGCTTGACACAGAGGATCCGCTCAATGTGGTGTATCGCTCGGAGCAGCCGATCCTGGAACCCGAAAACGAAGCTGAGAACGCAGGCGTCGTGAACGACGTAGTCTTCCCCACGGCGCTCGATTCGCGCGCGCAAAGCCACATTGACGTGTACTACGGCATGGCCGACGCGCGCATAGGCGCAGCCCGGATCGATTTGCCCGACACGCTCCCGAAGAATTCGCGCATCTGAAGTTTGGTGTACTTTAGCTTGCGTTTTAACCACGGGGAGTTTCGCGACGGGCTTCATGTCCATCGCGAAAGGTCGGAAGGAGTCGTGGTTAGTGGATTCAGGCGCTCTTTTTGATCGCCGGATGGCGCTTCGCCCTTCCCGAGAGGCGGCCTTTGGGCCTCCCGGGCGATCTCCCGCAGGATTTCGGCGGCTTCGCGGGCGGTCCAGCTCTCGCGGACGAAGCATATCTGCGCGATGGACTGGTAGGCCCAGCCGGCCACGATCGGCTGTCTGGCCGAGTGTCGCGAAGGATGATAGTAGTAGCCTCGCTCGGGGCTGGCAAAACGCAAGCTCATTCATTAGCTTTTGGCTAACTGCTAATTGCTTCAAACAACCAGGACCACGTCGCACGAAATATGGTCCACGACGAACCGCGCCGTGTGTCCGAGGTGTATTTTCTCCGGTCCTTTTCCGGGCGGCTTGTGCGCCTCGACGCTTTTGCCGGAAACTTTTATCTCGAAGGCGTGGAAGTGCCGGCCTCTCTTCGTCCCCCACACCTCGACGGCGGACCCGTCCCCGACGATTCGACGAACCTCCCGTGCCCGGTGCGGCGGGAACCGGACCTCGGTTCCATCTTCGAGATAAAAACCGTCGAGGTCGCCGTGGTGGTTGCGTTTCCATTCCGAGACGATCCCCGACAACGTCTCCGGCCTGTCCGCGCCGGGGCTGCCGCGTCCGATGAGCACGGCGTCCACCTCGCGTTCGATAGCCGCCGAGACCAGTTCTTCGTTCGGCAGGCCATGCAGCAGGAGCGTCTCGACGGAGAGCGAGGGGCGAAGTCGTCCCAAAAGCTCCGCCGCCTCCGAGAGGACCCGCTCGGCCTCGGTCTGCGAGACGGGGTCCAGTTCCTCGCGATGACGAGGCTTGCGTCCGAGTAGGCCCCGCATCGAGAGTCCGTAGCCTTCCGCGGCGCGGTCGTCCACGACGCAGGCGATGGTGGCTTCGCCTTCGGACGAATAGCGGGCGGCGCTCCGGATCACCACCTCCCAGCCGCGCGGGTCGATGCAGATGAGGTGCTTCACGAAAACTCCTTTCTCGGGCTTCTCAGTTTACCCCGAACCGAAAATCTTCAGCGACAGCCACAGTCCGAATACGGCGACGAGGAGTATCACCGGCGTCGCGACGGCTCCGATCTTCAGGTAGTCCTTCGCGCCGATTTCCATCCCCCGGTCGCGCACGATGGAGAGCCAGATCAGGGTAGCCAGAGATCCCACTATCGTCAAATTCGGCCCGATGTTCGTACCGAGGAGCGCCGCGTAGACGACGGCGAGTCCGGCTTCGCCGCTCGAAACCAGAGGCTCCGCGCCGTTTATCGCCATGACGGTCATCGGGACGTTGTTGACCAGGTTCGAGCCGAGCGCGGACCCGACCGCGACGGCGAGTATTTGAAAGAACCCGTCCCCGGCGCCCGCGAGCGAGAGGGCGTTCCCTATCGCGGCGTTGAGGCCCGCGTCCTCGGCGGCCCGAACCACGATGAAGAGGCCGATGACGAGCGCGAAAAGCCCCCACGAGATTTCGTCGGAGACTTCTTTGAATGAAAGCCAACCATAAAATCTCGCCATGAGGACGACGACGGCTCCTCCGACGAGCGCCGCGAGGCCGATGGGAACTCCGAAGATGGGAGCGGCGAAGAACGCGACGAGCATCCCTCCGACCCCCCACGCGGCGAGCCGGAAAAAGCGTTTGTTCTCGGCCTCGTAGAAATGGTCCGCCTCGTAGCCGCCGATGAGGTCGCCCCGAAAAAGGACGAGGAAGACGAGGAGGTTCGCCGCGACGGCAAACGTCGCCGGGATGAACATTATCATCCCGAACTCGATAAACCCGATATCGAGGGCGTTGTAGGCGAGGAGGTTGGTGAGGTTTGAGACGGGCAAAAAGAGCGAGGCCGTGTTCGCGGTGTAGGTGCACGCGAAGACGAACGGCAGGGGCCGCAGCCGGAGCCTGACGACCATCCCGTAGATGATGGGCGTGAGGACTATCGCCGTCGCGTCGAGCGAGAGCGCCGCGGTCACGACCGTCCCGACGAGGAAGACCATGACGTAGAGCCGCCCCACGTCCCCGCCCCCGGCGCGGGCCGCGAGCGATGCCGCCCAATCGAAGAAGCCCGCCCTGTCCGCCGCCGCCGAGAGGGCCATCATCCCGAGCAGGAGGAACAGAGCGTCGTGGGTCTCGTCCAGAATCCTCAAGACTTCTCCCAAAGAAACGAGCCCGAGCGCGAGGACCGCGGCACCGCCGAGCACGGCCCACCACGCCTCGCCGATGTCCTTCGGGCGTATGAGGACCAGCAGCAGGGTGGCGGCGAGGATGATCCCCGCGAGCAGCGCGTCCATGCTGGGAATAGTACACGGCGCCGTCGCTTCGCTCCGGCCAGGTGTGAAGTGATTTTTTCCAGCTTCCTCCTTCACACTTCTCACTTCAATTGCTATACACACCGTCGTGCCTGAGAAGGAGACACGAGAGGAGCGCGGGAGACTTCGGCTGCGGCCGCGCATCAGCCCGCGGGTCTTCGGCTATTTGACGGAAGAGAAGGAGTCGTTGCGGCAGGGGTTCGCGGCGTTGTTTCTGTCTTCGGTGGGAGAGTTGCTCGCGGGGCTGGCGCTGGCGGGGATCACGGGCACGCTTGAGGAGCTCGTCGGGCTCGCGGTCCTCATCCCGGCGGCCATCGGGATGCGGGGGGCGATCTTCGGGGCCATGGGGAGCAGGCTTTCGACCGCGATCCAGACTGGTCTCTTCACTTTGAGCTTGCGCCGCGGCGTCCTCGCCGAGAACGTCCAGGCGGCGGCGATCCTCTCCCTGATATCCAGCGTGTTCCTGGCGGTTCTGGCCCGCGTTCTGTGCGACCTGCTGGGAGTGGCGACCGAGCTTTCCATACTCGACTACACGATCATCTCGACGGTCGGGGGGATTCTGGCCGGGTTGCTTTTGATGGGGATCACGGTCTTCGTGGCGCGGCTCTCCGTCGCTCGCGGCTGGGACATGGACAACATCGCCGCCCCGATGCTGACCGCCGCCGGAGATATTCTGACGCTCCCGGCGCTGGTCCTGGCTTCGTACATGATCGGGCTTCCAGTCTTCTCGAACGTCCTCGCCCTGGTCCTCACCCTCGCGGCCGTCGTCGCCGTCGTCCTCGGCTTCCGGCTCGGCGCGGCGAATTTGAGGAGGATACTCGCCGAAAGCCTCCCGATCCTCGCCCTCACCGGCACGGTGATGCTCCTCGTCGGGCTCGCCCTCGAAGATCGGAGCGAGACCTTCTTCGCCTTTCCGGCGTTGCTCATCCTGCTCCCCGCTTTTCTCCAGGAGGGGGGCGCTCTGGGCGGCATCCTCTCCAGCCGGCTCTCGTCGAAGGTCCACCTCGGCATGATCGAAGCCCGCGGCGTCCCGCAATGGACCGCCTTCAAAGACTTCACCCTGACGTACATCTTCGCCGCCGGAGTCTACGTTTTCATCGGGGGGGCCTCGCATCTGCTCGCCGTCGCGCTCGGCCAGGAGAGCCCGGGATTTTTCGCAATGCTCGGCATCAGCGCGTTGGCGGGGCTCATCGCGACGACGGCTTCGGTGGTCGCGGCGTACTATGGTTCGACCGTGAGCTACAGGCTCGGGCTCGACCCGGACACGTATGGAATACCCATCATCACGGCGGCGGTGGACTTGCTCGGCTTTCTTAGCCTTATAATCTCGCTCATAGTCTTCGGATTGGCAGGGTAATATGTTCGACTCGAAACCGAAAAACCTCAAGGACATGCTCGCCGAGGCGAAGGACACCTCGGAGATGATGGTGGACCTCGCCTACGCCGCCGTCTTCTACGACTCCGAGGACATCTCCGAGGAGGTTTCCCGCCTCGAAGAGAGCCTCAATTCCCTCGTCTTCGACATGCGGACCCTGGCGATACTGGCGGCGAGGAGCCCGGCGGACTCCGAGCAGATGGCGGGGATACTGCAGGTGGTTCAGGACATCGAGAAGATCGGCAACGCCGCCAACGACATCGCAAAGATAGTGGTGAAGAAACTCGGCATCCCTCCCGAACTCCTCCACGACATCCCCGAAGCCGAAGAAATTCCTTCGCGGGTCAAGGTGCATCCCGGCAGCGCCCTCGACGGCGGAAGCCTGGAAGAACTCGATCTCGCGACGGAAACGGGCATGCGCCCCATCGCCATCCGCTCCGACGCCGACTGGAACTACGACCCCGACCCCGGAGACGTCCTGCGCGAAGGCGATGTGCTTTTCCTGCAGGGACCGCCGGAGGGGGTGGAGGAGTTGCGCGAGATGGCCGGCGCGCCGCCGCTGCGGAGGATGCCGGGGGCTGACGACACGGGCGACCCGTTGTCCGAGCTGGAGCGGGCGGTGGACATCGTCATCGAGATGAAGAACCTCTCGGAGGTCGCGGTGGGACTGGCGTACTCGGCGCTCCTCTACAACGACGCGGGGCTCGCGCGCGAGGTCGTCGCCATCGAGGACGAGATGGACGAGATGCGCTACCGCCTCGAACGTTGGGTGCTTCTCGCCGCCTCTCACATAGAAGAACCGGCGAGACTGCGCGGGATGCTCCACCTCGCCACCGCCTCCGAAGCCATCGCCGACTGCGCGATGGAGATGGTCTGGATGGTCGAAAAAGGCGAAGAGATTCACCCCGTTCTCTCCGCCGCCGTCGGCGAGTCAGACGAGCTCGTCGTCAAGCTCGCCGTGGCTCCCGGCTCCCCCGCCGACGGAAAGACCCTCCGCGAGTTGAGCCTGGAGACCGAAACCGGGATGTTCCCGCTCGCTGTCAACCGGGGCGGGCGCTGGACCTACCGTCCCCGCCAGAGCTACGCGCTCAAGGGCGGAGACTCGATCCTCTTCACCGGCGCGCCGGAGGGGCTCGAACCCCTCGCCGAAACCCTCGGCCAGGATTTGGAGGAGGAGGAATAATCGAGGGGGGAACGAAGAAAAGCGAAGCGGGCGGCGCGCGGGAGTTTTTCTCGAACATATCCGTCTTCTGGGGGACGCTCGCCATCCTGAGCGGTCTGATGTACTGGGCGTTGATGCGCGGGTTCGACTCGCTTCCGGCGAATTTGCGCGAGGACTCCAACGACCTCGAGATCTACCGGAAGTCGGGCGAAGCCGTGTTGCGGGGACAAATCCCCTACCGCGACTTCTTCATCGAGTATCCGCCGGGGAGCATCCCCTTTTTCGTCCCCCCCGCCCTCTTCGCCGACGGCCGCTTCGAGTACATAAACCTCTTCGCCCAGGAGATGGCGCTCGTGTTGATCTCCTCCCTCGTCCTCGTCGCGCTGGCCGCGAGGAGGCTGTTTGGAGTGAATGCCTGGGTTCTCCCAGCCATCACCTTCGCCGCCGGAGCCGCGCTGCTCTACCCCGTGGCCGTCACCCGCTACGACGCGGTCGTGACGCTCTCGCTGGCTCTCGCCGCTTTCTGCGCCGCCCTCGGGGGTCGCTACGTCTACGCCGCCTACGCCTCGCTCGGACTCGGAGCGGCGGCGAAACTGGTCCCAGCCCTCGCCGCGCTCCCGCTCGCCCTGACGAAGAACAAAGTGGTTCGAGGTCTTGCCGTATCGGGCGTCGTCGGACTACTCTTTTTTATACCGGCGCTCGTTTTCGGAGGTGAGCGTTTCATCGAGAGCTTCGCGTATCACGCCGAGCGCGGGCTTCAGTTGGAGAGCGTGTGGGCCTCGGTTTTGATACAGCTCGGTTTGGTGGACGAGGTGGAGATGGGCTTCGGCGCCTACCAGGTCGAGGGGAGCGGCGTGGAGTTGATGAGCTCCCTGAGCCTGCCGATCACCGCCGCGCTGCTCCTGTTCACGTGCTTCGTGATGTACGGGGAGTACCGGGACGGGAGGCTCGACGCGAAGAGTTTCCCGAGGTACGGGGCGGCGTTCGTTCTGGCGTTCGTCATCGGGTCGAAGGTGTTGTCTCCGCAGTACATGCTGTGGCTTTTGCCGCTCGCGCCGCTGGTGGGGGGTGTGATCGGGACCGGCGTATCGGTGATATTGATCGCCGCCTGCCTCCTCACGACGATGGTCTTCCCGATCCACTACGAGATGCTCATAGACCTCCGCTCCCCGGCTCCCGCCCTCCTCATCTCGCGCAACCTCCTGCTCGTCGCGATCTGGGCTCTCCTCCTCGCGAGAACGGACAAGAAGGGGAAGGATCAATGAAGAGGCTAATTCCGACCCTGCTCCTCCTTCCCCTTCTCGCCCTCCTCCTCGGCGTGAGCGGGGCGCAGCTCTCTGAAGAAGAAGCGGCGCGGAGCGCGAGTCTCGTTCCCGAGCTGGCCGGGTACGCCGACCGTCTGACGGTCGAGACGACCGCGAGCTACCAGGCGGCGAGCGATGCGTGGGAGGTCACGCTGACGGAGCAGACCTCGGACGAGATCGTCGCGACCGCCGTCGTCGCCGACGACACCGGAGAAGTCTCCCAGACGCGGGTGACGCCGGAAGCGAGAACGACAACCTACCCGGAACTATCCGAAGAGTTGGCGACCGAAATCGCCACCGCCAACGAGGAGGCGCGCGAGGAGCTTTCCACCCACGAAGGCGGCTACCGGACCTCGGCGGAGTACGAAGACGGGAGCTGGACCGTCCAC
The DNA here is from genome assembly GCA_050698295.1 of Rubrobacteraceae bacterium. Classification (GTDB taxonomy): domain Bacteria; phylum Actinomycetota; class Rubrobacteria; order Rubrobacterales; family Rubrobacteraceae; genus JACCWD01. Next base: position 10,955 of record JBOHBL010000138.1, read on the forward strand.
TTCACCGTCGAGGGGGATGGGCCGATAGGCGGTCTTCCGAAAGGCGGTGGAAGGAAGGAGGTCGCCAGGGTCGAGATCGACGACTCGACCCTGGTCGCGAGCGAGGTCCACGTC
>JBOHBL010000139.1:0-18948 GCA_050698295.1 Rubrobacteraceae bacterium
ACAGTGAGTAGTGAGTGGTGAGTAGTGAGTAGAAAAAACCACTCACAACACACTGTCCTTCCGTGATTTAATACTCGCAGTGGAGTACGAAGAACTACTCGAACAGGGCGAAACGCTGGCGAGCGAAGGACTCATGACGGAGGCCCTCTCCCGTTTCGAGCAGGCGCTCGCGAGCGAGCCGGACAACCCGGAGGCGCTGGAGGCGGTCGGACGCGCGCTTTTGAACCTCGACCGTCTGGAGGAGGCGGAAGCCTGCTACCTCGACGCCCTCGAACTCGACCCGGAGTGGGCCGCCCCGCGGATGGGGCTCGCGATGGTCGCGCTCAGGCGGGACGAACCGTTCAAGATCGTCCACCATCTCGAACGCGCCATCGAGGCCGACCCGGAGTATTCCGAACCTTACGTCGAACTCGGTCGCTACTACGGCTTGATGGGCGAGGCCGCGCTCGCGAAAGCGACTTTCGAACGCTGGACGAGCCGTCATCCCGACGACGCCGACGTCCTCATAAACGCCGGCCTGACCGCCTTCGACGCCTCAGACTACGCGCATGCCCTCGTCTTTTTCGAGGAAGCCATGCGGTCGTCGGAGGAGGGAGAGCAGCTCAACGGCGCGCGCACCTTCCGCGCCAACGCCCTCGACATGCTCGGACGCTACGAGGAGGCCGTCGAGGCTTATGATGAGGTCATCGAAGAGGCTCCTGGTTGGTGGGAGGCCCACGCGAACCTCGGCATCTGCCACGTCCGCAACGACCGCCCCGAGAGAGCCGAAGCCGCCTTCAGGCGCGGTCTGGAAGAATGCCCCGGCTCCCCAGAGGTTCGCGACGAACTCGCCGCCCACCTCCTCGCGGAGAACAGGGACCTCGAAGAGGCGCTCTCTCTGGCGGAGGAGGCGGTGGCTCTCGGGCGCGACGAGGTCCGCCACCTCCACACCCTGGGAGAGGCGAGGACCGCGACCGGGGACGCGGCGGGAGCGGAGGAGGCGTATCGTGAGATCCTCACCCTCGACCCGGAAAACCCGGACGCGCATCTGGAGCTGGGCATCATTCACGACAGGCGCGGCGAGGCTGCGAAGGCCGAGGAGCATTTCATCGAGTCCCTCAAGTCCGACCCCGGAAATCCCCGCGCCCTCTATTCCTACGCGAGCGTCTACTACGCGACGAACGACCTGGAGACGGCCGAGGAGATACTGGTTAGGGCCGTCGCCTCAGACCCCGGATATTCTCCGGCGCTCTCGGCGCTGGCGAGCATCCGCGCCCGCCGCGGCGAATACGCCGCCTCCCTCGACTACCTCGAACGAGCGGTCGAGGCCGGAGAGCGCGACGCGGAACACTTCAGGGGCGCCCTGGAGTTCGTCCCGCTGCGCCAGGATCCCCGCTTCAACACCCTCCTCTCGCGCATGAACGGAGACTAAAAGCGGTTTCCGGAAGGACGCGCCCCTCCGAAAACCGCGCCGTTGGCCTTTAGCAATTGGCTATTCGTTTTTCGCTAACCGCTAAGAGCTAATAGCGCGATTCGTGCAGGCTCAACGCCTGTGCAGATCGCTATAAAAGACATGAAAAAAGACGAGGGAGTGCAGGCTCTCCCCCGTCCCGCTGGAGCCCGATCCAAAGGGCCGGACTCCGAAAATTCGGTTCAGCGATTACTTGCGCCGAAGAACGGCGAAGGTCAGGATGCCAGACCCGAGAAGCAGAGCAGCCGCAGGCAGCAAGATAGCCGGGCCACCGCTCTCCGGGAGGTCGCCCTCGTCGGTGCCCATGCCCGAAACCGTGTCCTCGTCGTCATCCTCCATGCCCATGGCGGTGTCTTCGTCCATCATGGCGGTGTCTTCCATGCCCATGGCGGTGTCTTCGTCCATCTCGTCCGCAAACGCGGCAGGCGCCATCATTAGAACGGCAAACATCGCGGCCACAACCAGCAATATAGCCTTCTTCATCTTTCCCTCCTTCTGTCTACTCTACTCCCATGCGGCCTGCATTCTTCTCCATTGAGAATTGCCCATAGTGTACAGACTCCAAACGCAAAAGTCTCTATTATCTTAATAATTTTTAAAATATTTAGCTTCAACGAAGCAATAACGTTGGGATTCTGCGCTGCATGTTGCGGGGGCGGTGGGATTCGAACCCACGGGCGTTTTACGGCCTCTGGTTTTCAAGACCAGCGCATTCGTCCGCTCTGCCACGCCCCCGCGCGGAGTTTCGAGGATTATATGGACCTAGATGAAGATGTCCAGCGGGAGGAGGGCGGAGACGAGGAGGTTTGGCACGTCCACGACCTGGCTTATGCGGAGGTCCACGGCGACGCTGCACAGGGCGTAGGCTTGCTGGCGCGAGAAGCCCCGGGTCTGCAGGTGTTCGATCATGTTCAGGAGCGCGTTTTTGGCTGCGACGCTTATGTCCTCGCTCTCGTTGACCCCGTCTTTTCTGACGCTGATGCCTGTCGTCGCGAAGAAGCGCCGGGGAACGGCCATCTCGGGATACGTGAAGTAGTCATCCCGGTAGAACTGGAGGTCCTGGATGCCGCGCCGCTCGGCCTCGCCTTCGCGGGTGCCGAAGCGAACCGCCACCCGCGAGCGCATCTCGATGGCTGTGCCGCACGCCTCGCAGTCGCCCTGCGCGTAGTGGACGTCTCCCGTGGAGGCTAAAGCGCCCTCGACGTGGACCGGGATGAGCATCGTCGTCCCCGGCGAGAACTGTTTGATGTCGATGTTGCCGGCGTTCTCGCGCGGCGGGATGGTGCGAAGCGCCTCGCTCGCGACGGAGTTATTCGAAGGGATCGCCCCGTTGGGGTCCGGAGGCAGCGCGACGCCGCCGCGTTCGGCGAGATCCGCTTCCCGTCGAGCCGCCCGTTGCCTCAGTTCGGCGGACGGGGCGACGCCGAAAGTTCCGGGGTGCGGGTTGCACCTGATCCTCACGCCCGGAAGCTCATCCGACTCGGCGTACTCGTTGTCGTGGAGACGCCAGTGGACGATGTACGGCTCCGGGAACTCGTCGCGAAGGAAACCGAAACCGGGAACCTCGACCGTGTAGCCCCACGCATCCCACGGGTCCGCCTCGATGTCCACGAGCTCGACTTCCAGAAGGTCCCCCGGCTCCGCGCCCTTGACGAAGACCGGTCCCGTGAGCGGATGGACCGGCCCGAGGTCGGCGTCGCCCACGTCCCGAGCACTCGAGTTTCCATTCAACTGACCATCGAAAGCGTCACGGGTCTCGTAGACGACGAAGTCTCCGGGGTCCACCTCGACGACGGGCTCGACGGACTCGTGCCAGCGGTTGTGGCCCGTGTTCGGCTCTTCGGCGAGCGGCTTCGACGGGTCTATCTCGATGACGTGTTCCCTCGGCATCTCTCCTCCTTATAGCGTTTCCCTTCGTCTCCCCATATTCGTATACTCCCCGCCCTCGCGCCACATTTGCTAGAGTGATGGCATGAGAGTCGAACTTTATACGTCCTCTGGTTGTCCTCACTGCGACGCCGCCCGCGAAGACCTCGAATGGCGCGGGCTGGATTTCGTCGAGTACGACGTGGAAAAAGATCGCGAGTCTCACGAGCGGATGGTCCGCATCACCGGCGGCAGCCGCACCGTGCCCGTCATCGTCGAGGAGGGAAAGCCGCCTCAAATCGGCTGGATGGGGCAGGGCTGCGGCGTCTGATCTAGCGCAGCCCTTCCAGCAGGCCGCGCAGCACATGGTAAACCGACGCCTGAACCTCCTGAATGCGCGGTATGTAGTCCGAACGGACGACCAGCGCGTGGTCCGCGAGATGCTCGCTCACGATGCGACCGCCGTCGTAACCGACGAGCCCAACCGTGAGAAGTCCTCGCTTTCGAGCCTCCGTTAAGGCAGCCAGAATATTTGGCGACCCCCCGCTCGTCGAGATGCCGACCGCCACATCCTCCGGCCTCGCGTGGGCGATGAGCTGTCGGACGAAGATGGCCTCGGCCCCGATGTCGTTCGCTATCGCCGTGATGTTAGCCGGCTCCGCCGACAAAGAGACCGCCGGGATGGACGAAAAACCCGGCGGCGGAGCGACGCAATCCGCCACCAGATCGTTGGCGTCGGTGGCCGAACCTCCGTTGCCGAAAGCGATGATTTTCCCTCCGCGCTCCAACCGCTCCGCAATGGCGACCGCGACTTCCGCGATGGAATCCACCTCCGCCTCCGCGACGGCGGCTCGCATACCATTGACCTCTTCCATCTTCTGGAGCATCGAAATCTGGACTTCTTCGACGACCTTCTCCAGTTTCTGCTCCTGACTGCCGAGCATCGGATACAAAAACGAAGAGGCGCCCACGTCGTGGCCCTGCTCGCGGTGTTCGAAATACACGTGCACCGTCTCCCAGAGCATGTGGTAGAGGACCTCGAAGATTTCCTGAGACACGAACACGTCCTCGTCCGGCATCTCGAAGGAATACTCGCCGGACTCTCCGGCCAACGCAAAAGTCATGGCTCCGCGTTCACGCGCCGCTTTCAGCGCCCGCTCGACGGCCTCGTCTCCGGCGGGGAACGAGAATCCCATCACCATGTCCTCGGGACGAAGGATGATCGGCAAACGTTCCTCGAACTCTGGACCGGCATCCAGCGCCGGGAGCGCTCTTTTGCCCACGATCACCGGATGCACGAACTCCACCGAGACGTGTTCGGCGTCCGTCGCCGCCGATCCGTTCCCGAAAGCGAGGAGCCTTCCGCCGTTCGTGAATCGGCGGGACATCTCGTGGCACGCCTCGGCGAGGCGGGAGGCTTCGTTCTCGAAGAACTGCTCGAAGATTTCGTTGCGACGGAGGAGTTCGTCTTTGGTTCGATCGGGGAGTTTCTCAGTATTCACCGCGCGCATCGCTCACACCTCGAATGGGGTCGGACTTTCGGAGATCCTCTCGGGAACTCAGGACGCCGCCAGCAAAGCTCTTTCCACCTCTTGCGGAAGTTCCACCCTGTGAAAGCGACTCGCCCGGAAAGCGTAGTCTTCCCCGCTCTCGTCCACGACTCGGACGTAGCCGTGCGCCGCCGCTTCCTCGGCGGGGATGATGCGGTACAACTTGCCGACCTCGAGCGAGGCTTCATAGCCCTCGTTGTCGAGGCATACCGCAAAATGGGCTGTCTGGCTTTCTTCATTCATCGTTCATCGAGAAATGGCAGCTTCAGTTTCAATTCCCTCTTGCCGACGCCGTACGCTTCGTACCAGTGTACTTCAGCTAATCGTACCTCGCCATCCGCGAGACGCACGCTCGCGACACCTTTCAGCTTGCGCCAGCGACTCCCACCGTATCGCTTTCGCAAGCGGGCGCGAACATGAACGCCCGCGCCCGCCGCTATCGTCAAGTCCATCAAAGTGGATCACACGAGATTGGCAAATTCAAAGACTCTTTGAAGTCTGGCGGTAGTCGGGTCGCAGCCATAATTCAGTTGCCTGAGAAGCTCCACGGTTTCGAGCCGCTCCCGAGGAGACTTGTTCAGCCAGTAGTCCCTTTCGTCCGACTCGTCCGTAAGCGAGGCCACGGAAAAAGCCGTCCTGTCCATCCTGACGTTTGAAATCTCGTTCACGGTATCGCCTCCGCTTTTATTATAGCGGTCCGCGGTAAGTGGAGGACCAGCCGAAGAGAGCGCGCAGCTTCTGGCCGGGATTGAACTTGAAGGCCCAGCTTTCCCGCCTCCGATCCAGATAGAATCCTCCGAATCCGGGCAGAGTGAGCCCGCGCCCGGATCGAAAAGTCTGGTACATCTCCTCCAGCACGCCATCCAGCCACTGCGCGGCGGTAGCTTCGTCGGTCTGCATCCGCCCGGCAAGCCGGCGGACGAACTCCTTCTTCTCGATGCGCTCGGCCACACAGCCTCCTTCCATTCGAGTCCTCTACGGCACGTACGGTATCAAGCCAAGACGATACGCTTCTTCCTGAACCTCTTTCGACGTCATGCGCGCGTCAACGGGCAGGCCGTTCGCCTCGATCATCCACGACGGCAGGCGGTCGGCTGCGGCGACGGGTAGGCGGCCTGGCCGCGTGGAGGCGCCGTCAGTCCAACGTGTAGCCCAAACGCCGTCCCAGGAAAGCGAGCGTACTCACCACCCACTGCGGCGGCTTCACCGCCCCGTCCGGTCGGTGTTCTACCGCAGACATCGACATGTAGATCAGCGAGCGGAAGTCTTTCAGACCCTTGATCTTTCCCGCCCGGATCAGGCGATCCAGCGTCTCTAAATGCTCCTGGAAGGCAAGAGCAGGGCGATGCACGTTGAGGAACCGGGCGGGCGCCCCACTCGCGTTCCGGAACCCGTGCACCGCTCCCTGCGCCACCGGTCGTCGCGGAAGACCTCCAGCGTCCCATCGACAACCTGGTAGGTCTCCTCCTGCTCGAGGTGGTAGTGGATGATGCTGCCGGCGTCCGGATCCAACGTGCAATCCATTTCGACGTACTCGCCGCCGGTGGCCTCGGCGGGAGTGGTGATCCGCGCCTCGATGCCGAAGACGGCTCGGAGGTCGAGGACTGTTTCGCGGGCTTCGTTGGACATGGCGTCTCCTTACCCGAGGGACTCCCTGCTCACCCGCGCCTCCTCAACAAATCCTCGGCAACGGGTCGCCGACGAGCATGTCTATAAGATCGTGATCGGCTCCCGCATACAAAACGATCGCCCTCCAGAATTCTCGCTCATGACTCAAGGGATGGCAACCTCCGTGCAGCTTCCCGGACGAGCGTCGGCGACCGCGTGAACGACGACGGAGATCTCGCGCTGTATGCGCGGCCAGCTTGTTGAGGCCAGAATGACGATTGCAATGCGTCGCGCATCGAGGTTTTGCTGGTGCCTGATGTTCTTGTCTGTCGTGACGAGAACCTCGAACCCTTCTCGCTCGGCCACGTCAGGCAAGTCCCCATTCGTCAAAGTTGACCATCCGCGCTCGTATGCGGTCGAGACATCGTGCCGGGACAGCGACTCTCGCAAGGGAACGGGCGTACCCTGATCGAACAGCACACGCACTCAAGCGGGGGCCAGCGCGCTGCGCGCGGCGTGTTCGAGGACGGCGCGAACCTGCTCAGGCGAAACACCGGGAAACCATTGGACGAACAGTGAAACGTGCGCGACATCCTCAAGATTCTAGAACATCGCGGCAACAGGCACCCGCGTGCCGCGAAACACCCACGCTCCACCGACGCGATGTGGATCCCTTTCGACAGCGGGACAAGTAGACCAATCGATCATGTTTCCGATGATACCACCGCACGGAACCAGCATTCGTTGAACCTATCTCCGTCAACTCGCGTCACGACTCTCGTGAGCTTCCCGCCCTCGTCAACCCTTTGGCACAGCCATCCGACCTCGATCTCCGTTTTCAAAGGAACCTCACGTATTTCCACTCCTTCGTTCCAACCCGACGCGATCGCGCACGCCAGCGCATCGTGTTGAAAATTGATTATGTCTTCCGGCAACCCTTCGCACGTTCGACCGAACCGCGCCTCCATGTCCTCGTCCCTCGCAAAAGCCTCCGCCTGTCGCGCGATGAGCCGGGTCAGCGGCCCCGCCCGGCGAGTTCCAGCGCGTATTTCATGTAACCGGCCCGTTTGCCTTGATGCTCCGCGACCGTGGTGAGGGCGAGCAGTTCGGCGTCCGGCCAGTTGAGTGCCATCGCCAGCGCGCACAGGTCGTCGATGTCGCCGCCGAGGTCGGTATCGAGTGCAGATTGAGCACCGCCACTATCTCCGATCACGACCTGGCGCCAGCGCGACTCTATTCATCCAGGTATTTCCACGTTGACGCGCCATCGAGTTTTCTGATCCGTATCGAGGAGATCTCCTCCGGTTCCATCATCCGCGCGTTCACGGCGATCGTACTACCGGGCTTCTTCTTGACCCTTTCGTGATGCGTCACGCACCCGCAATCGGCGCAATGATAGAATTCGATGCTTTTATTTCCCCAGACGTAGGCTGAAAGCGCGTCGGACACGCAGATAACACGGACCGATTTCCGCGTGTAGCACGCCCACAGAGCTCCGTACCGGCGGCAGATCGAGCAGTTGCACTCGGTCAACTGCCGGGGCTTTCGGGCGATCTCCAGCCGGACAGCGCCACAGTGACACGAAGCGTAAAGCATTGATAGTGAACCTTTCGCCGACGCCTGATCTGACCGCTATTCTAGATCGCCGAAGGCGACATAACGCTCCTTAAAACCTCAGACGGTTCTTCCACCCGGAAGCGAGGGTCGGCGGCATCCATCGCCTCGCCGCTTCGCGCCGCGAGGTCAGGATGAGGTTCAGGACGCGACACGCCTCTTCTCGAATGCGGTCGTCTTCGCCCGCCGGGAACAGGCCGAGATCGATCGCTTCGGCGAACTCGTCCTCATCCTTCCAGCGCCACGTCGCCAGATCCGAGTCTACAACCGCATCCAGGACGTGATCCGTCGTGTCGAACCCCAGCCGCGTACGCGCCAGCGGCGATTCGGGGTTCACCTTCCAGCCGAGATGCCGCCCGTCGAATCGCCGCGCTTCCCACGGTCGCAGCGGCATTCCGCCAATCAGCGTGGCCCAACGCCAAAGCTCAGCAGCGGCGGGGCACTGGAGAGCTTGAAGTCCCAGAAACGAATCATGCCCCGCCGTCTGCTGCAGCGCCTGGTTCGGCTCGATCGACTTCCATCCTGTTGTCCCGCTCCGACCGCGCCGTGGAGAGTTATTGCTTAGGCCGCTTGGCGAATGCCTCTGCCGCGAGGCAGAGAATCTCAAACATCAGTTGGGCGCCGGCCAGCGCGGTGATGCCCGCCGAATCGAAGGGAGGAGACACCTCGACCACATCACCACCGACGATATCCAGCCCACGCAGGCCTTGCAACAGTCTCTTCGCCTCGTAGGTGGTGATCCCGCCGACTGCGGGAGTGCCAGTTCCCGGGGCGTATGCCGGGTCGAGCCCGTCTATGTCGAAGGAAATGTAGACGGGGGCGTCGCCGATGACGCGACGCGCCTCGGCAACCACTCCTTGGACCCCCAGATCATAGAACCGATCGATGTCGATCACCGTCATGCCGGTCTCGTAGGCGAATTGCTCGAATTCCGTGGCCGGGTCGCGGATGGCGATGTGGATCGTCCGCTTCGGGTCGAGCACGCCGTCAAGTACGGCATTTTTGAATGGCCCGCCGTGGTGTAACGTGCTGTCGGCGATTCGGTCCGTCGCGTCGATGTGGGCGTCGATATGCACCAGCCCGACCGGCCGATCGGCCCCAAGAGCCTTGAGAATCGGGTACGTGATGGAGTGGTCGCCGCCCGCTGTGACCGGGACGACCCCGGCTTGGTGCAGCTTGCGATAGAACTCGTGGATCTCGGCAATCACATTTTCCAGATTGAACGCACTGACGAGCGGCACGTCACCGATGTCCGCGATCCGCGCCAACTCGAACGGGATGACCTTGGTCAAGGGATTGTAATAGAGGACATTGCACGACTGGTTCCGGACCTCGCGCGGGCCGTGGCGGGCACCCGTGCGTTGCGTCAGGCCCGCGTCCGACGGCAAGCCCACAAGGGCGACATCGATCTGCAGCCAGTCATCACAGAGATTCGCGCGGAAGAACGTGGCAATTCCCGAGAAAGTCTTGAAATCCATGTGCTTGCTGTACGACATGACCTTCCGCGTCATCTCGTCGAGCTTCGATTGGTCCATACTCGCCTCCTTCGATTGGTCCATACTCGCCTCAACTGGGCATGAAAGTTGTCTGACGAGGCGAGGCTGCATTTTCGCCGAGTCAGTCGGTCAACAACAGGCCTAACGCTCGGCATGCAGCGGACGGCGCGAGCGCCGAGGGCGTCTGGCATCCGACAATCGCCGGGGCTTCGTGGATGAGTTCGTCGTTCTCGAGGGCGGTCACCATGAACAGGGCAAAGTCCACACGGCGGGTAATATTGCTCTTGAGGATGGGGTCGCCCACGTGCCGGCTCCACACGGGCAAGCCTTGGCTCTCGCCCTCTTCGAGGTCGCTCCCCCGCACGACCGTCCACCGGGTGTCGCTCGCAAACACCCGCCGGCACGCCTCCACCTGGTCGTCGATATCCGCGAAGCGAGCGATGCGTGCGAGCCAACCGAAAGCCTTCACGAACGCCTTGAGCCTCCATGAGTATACGTCCTGGCCGTCGCGCGTGATGTGCCACCCGCACGAGAACACGAGGCGCGCCCCCGGAGACGCGTGGTCGAGCACCGCCTGGGCCGTTCCCGTCGAGTACTGCTTGACCCCCCAGGGGACCAGCACAGTGAGCACCCCGTCGCACCCCGCGACAGCCTTCCTGATAACCTCGCGGTCGTTCGTCGCCCCAGGAATGACCTTAATGCGGCCCTTGAACGCGTCGAGCTTCCCCACGCTGCGCTCCCGGCAAACGCCAACGACCTCGTAGCCCCGGTCAAGCGCGTGCTGCAACATGTACTTGCCGAGCTTCCCAGAGGCCCCGACGATGCAAACTTTCATACGAATGCATCCCTCCCGTCCAGCGGAACTGCCACATAACGCTCGTCATCAGCGGCGGCCCCGCGAAGCGGGGACGTCCGCTGCAACGCGTTGTTAGAACGGCAGGCCGTGACGCAACCTCGGTGGTGATTCCAGCGCTGCCCAAAACTGGTGAACGAAGCCACGGTTGTTCCCCAAACTCTCCGAGAGCCACGATACGCTAAGAACGCGACACCGGACAACGAAACCGCTGCGGCCTGGCGCGCTTTCCGACGACCACTGCTCATCAACGATTGGCGGTGAGGCGTGAAAGGGCGACGACTCGGTTCGGCTCAGACGCCGCGCTTTCCGCAAGCACTGAGCGCGACAAACCCAAGAACTTCCGCCTGCCTTCTAACGCCCCGGTTCAGCGGCGGGCCGCGCAGCGGACCGTCCGCTGCAACCGGTTGTTAGACGCCAATGGTTCTGCTCTCAACGCTTGCGTCACATGGGATTCGTTCGGGAAGTCTGCTGATTCAGCTGTTGGGCGAGCCCGATGAGAATTCCTTCAGGACCCCGGATGTAGCAGAGCCGATACATGTCTTCATACTGGACCACGTCGCCAACGAGCTTCGCGCCGCGTTTGCGGAGTCGGGCGAGCGTATCGTCGATATCCTCCACGGCGAACATGACGCGCAGGTAGCCGAGAGCGTTCACTGGGGCGCTGCGGTGATCGGCGACCACAGGTGGAGCGATGAATCGGGACAATTCGAGCCGGCTGTGACCGTCTGGCGTACGCATCATGGCGATTTCGACGCGCATGTCGTGCAATCCAGTGACGCCATCTGCCCAGTCTCCTTCGACTGGGGCGCGCCCCTCGAGCTCGAGGCCCAGTTCGGTGAAGAACTCAATGGCGGCATCGATGTCCTCCACCGCGATGCCGACGTTGTCCATTCGCTTGACAGTCATGATGTCTCCTTGGCGTCTACAGCGGCGAGCAAAAACCTTGACCCGCATGAGATCATGGAAATATGAAAGCCCACTCGGAAGATCTCAGACGGAAGATAGTCGAAGCCCTCAAGCGGGGCATGCGAAAGAGCGAGGCCGCCAGCCTCTTCGGGGTGAGCCTCTCCTCGGTGAAGCGTTTCGCCGGGATGGACCGCGATGGGCTCTCGCTCGCCCCGAGGAAGCCTCCGGGAAGGCCTCCGAAGACCGGCGAGGCCGCAAAGAGGCCGCTCGAGGCGGACCTCGCGGATCGCCCGGCGGCGACCGTCGCCGAAAGGCGGAGCCGCCTGGAGCATATGACGGGCCTCTCGTTGAGCGACTCGACGGTGGGGCGTCTGGTTGGGAGGCTGGGCCATAGCCGAAAAAAAGATCCCCCCGCCTCCGAGCGCGACGAGTTCCCGAGGGCCGCCTGGCGGGTCATGGTCTCGGGGGAGGTTCGCGCCGAGAGGCTCGTGTTCGTGGACGAGATGGGCTCCAACACCTCGCTTTTCGAGCTTTACGCCTACGCGCCGAAGGGCGAGAGGGCGTATTGCCCGGTGGCGCGCGACCGCGGCAAGAACACGACTTCGATCTCGAGCATGAGCCTTTCGGGGATGGGTCCTTCGATGGTGGTCGAGGGCGGGGCCGACGGGGCGGTGTTCGAGGCCTATCTTCAGCGGATGCTCGCGCCCACGCTCAGGGAGGGCGACGTGGCGGTGATGGACAACCTGCGGGTCCGCAAGAGCGAGAGGGTGAAGGAGCTGATCGGGCGCGCGGGCGCGGAGGTTCTCCACCCGCCGCCCTACTCGCCGGACTTCAACCCGATAGAGGAGGCGTTCTCGAAGATCAAGAACCTGCTTCGGAAAGCCGGCGCGCGGGTCGGGGAGGCGCTTGTCGAGGCGCTCGGGGTGGCGCTTTCGGAGGTCGGCGAGGAGGATGCGCGGGCGTTCTTCGAGCATTGTGGCTACCGTGAGGCGGTTCAACTATTATGACCACCGCTGTAACTAGTAATTAGACCGCTCCGTGCGGTATAACACTCCGCAAAAAGGAGTCATGCCGCACAATGTCTAGATCGCCCACTCGCCTACGAACCTCTTACTCACCTGGGTCTTCTCCTTTTCTCAACGAGGTCCGTAAGGTCATGCGCCTCAAGCACATGAGTCGACGAACCGAAGCTTCGTACCTGCACTACATCATAGACTTCATCCGGTTTTGCGGCAAGCGCCATCCGCGGGAGCTAGGGGTAGGTGAGATCCGCGCTTACCTGTCTCACCATGGACAAGAACGTGGCTGCCTCGACTCAGAACGTAGCCCTCTCGGCGTTGCTTTTTCTCTACCGGCGGGTGCTTCGCGTGGAGTTGCCCAATATCGAGAATATCGAACGGGCGCGCCGTCCCAAACGGGTGCCGGTGGTGTTCACTCCTGCAGAGGTCGAGGCTATCCTGGAGCAGCTTACCGGCACGCGCCTCTTGGTGATCGGCTTGCTCTGCGGCACGGGCATGCGTTTGTCCGAATGTCTTCGGTTGCGGGTAAAGGACCTGGACTTCGCGTACCGGCAGATCGTGGTGAGAGAAGGCAAGGGTGAACAGGACCGGGTAACCGTGTTGCCCGAAACGCTGGTCTCTTCCCTCAAGCTGCAGCTTGAGTCGGCCAGGGCGTTACACGAACGAGACCTCTCGGAGGGGTTCGGGGAGGTCGAGTTGCCCTATGCGCTAAGGCGCAAGTACCCGGATGCCGACAGAAGCTGGGGCTGGCAATATGTCTTTCCCGCAGCCGGACGCTCGGTAGATCCCCGCTCCGACAGGGCCGGGCGTCACCATATCCTGGAAGACGGGATCCAGCGCGCGATGAAGCGGGCAATGAAAAGAGCTGGTATCTCCAAGCACGGAAGCTGCCACACCCTGCGCCACAGCTTCGCCACCCACCTGCTCGAGAGCGGCTACGACATTCGGATCGTACAGGAGTTGCTTGGTCGCAAAGACGTGAAGACCACGATGATCTACACCCACGTCCTGAACCTCGGCAGCGGGGGAGTAAAGAGTCCACTCGATTTCTAGACCGGAGAGCGTAACCGGGCGAACCGAACCTTAGCAGAGGGGAATTTGTCTAAACCTGGCCCATAACTGGTAGTCGAACGCACTTGGTTGGCTCGGCTGTTCAGTTCTGTAATATAAGTTACTTCCACCAGAGACAACTTCCAGCCGATCAACATATCCTGGGCAGTGGGTCCCCGACGAGCATGTCTATCATCCGGGTGCCGCCGAACCCGGTGTGCATGAGCACCATCCGCGCAGGCTCCTCCCGAACCTCCCCGATGATGGCGGCTTCTTCTCCGCCTTCGACGCTCCGGAGGGCTTCGAGAGAAGCGTCGGCGACTTCGGGGGAGACGACGGCGAGGAGTTTGCCTTCGTTCGCCACGTACAACGGGTCTATGCCGAGTATTTCACATGCTCCGTTGACGACATCCCGAAGCGGAATCTCCTCTTCCCACAGCGCGACGCCGAGCCCGGAATCCCGGGCAAGCTCGTTGAGGACTGTGCCGACGCCGCCCCGTGTCGGGTCGCGCATGAAATGAAGCCCGGGTCCGGCGGCATTTTTGAGCGATTCCGCGAGTGGCGTGAGACACCGCGTGTCCGAGAGGACGTCGGCTTCGAGGTCGAGGTCGCCGCGCGCTATGAGGATGGCCGCGCCGTGATCCCCCAATGTCCCGGAACAGAGTATTTTATCTCCCGGTTTGACGGAATCGGCGGAGAGCGAAAGCTCCGGATCGGCGACTCCGATTCCCGTGGTGATGACGTATAGCCCGTCGCCCTTTCCCCGCTCGACGACTTTGGTGTCTCCGGTGGCGATGGAGACGTTCGCTCTCCCGGCGGCGGCGGCCATCGCTTCAACCTCGCGCTCCAGCACCTCCGTCTCCAGCCCTTCCTCGACAATGAGGGCTGCGGAGAGGGCGAGCGGCGTCGCCCCGGAGACCGCCAAGTCGTTGACCGTCCCGTTGACGGCGAGTTCTCCGATGGAACCACCGGGAAACACGAGCGGACGCACGACGAAGGAGTCGGTGGTGAGGGCGAGTTGGGCGTCTCCGAAGGGGATCAAAGCGGCGTCGGAGAGCGGAGCCAACGCCGGATTGTCGAAAGCGGGTAGCAACAAACCTTCGATCAACTTATGCGTCGCCTTGCCTCCGGCGCCGTGGCTCATGTCTATGCGCGGGGCACCGAACTTGAGGCGCGGGCGAGTCTTCTCGCTCACTGCCTCGCTCCAGCTTTCGCTTCGATCTTTCGCCCGAAGTTGAAGTACGCCGCGCACGCCCCCTCGGAGGAGACCATCAAAGCGCCCAGCGGATGCTCCGGAGTGCACGCCGTCCCGAAGACCCGGCACTGGTGGGGTTTGAGGACGCCCTTCAATACCTCGCCGCACTGGCAGGCTTTGGGGTCGGCGACGCGCACGCCCGGCGTCGAGTAGCGAAGCTCGGCGTCGAAGTACGAGTACGATCCGGATATCTTCAAAGCCGACTGGGCGATGAAGCCGAGTCCCCGCCACTCGAAGTACGGACGAAGCTCGAAGACCTCGGACATGCTTTTCAGCGCCTGCGAATTCCCTTCCCACGGAACGACGCGGCCGTACTGGTTCTCTACCTCGCAGCGGTCCTCTTCGAGCTGGCGCATGATCATCAAGATAGACTGCAAAATATCCAGCGGCTCGAAGCCGGCCACCACGCACGGCTTGCCGTAGTCCTTCGGCATGAACTCATACGGCCTGCAGCCGATGACCGTCGAGACGTGTCCCGGCCCGACAAAGCCGTCGAGACGCAGGTCCGGCGAATCGAGGAGCGCCCGCACCGGCGGCACGATGGTCACGTGGTTGCAAAACACCGAGAAGTTCTCGATGCCCTCCTTCTTCGCCCTTTGCAGAGTCAACGCCGTCGAGGGAGCCGTCGTCTCGAAGCCGATGGCGTAGAAAACGACTTCTCTGTCCGGGTTCTCGCGAGCGATGCGGAGCGCGTCCAGAGGCGAATACACCATGCGGATGTCCGCCCCTTGCGCTTTTACTTCGAGGAGGTTCCCTTTCGATCCCGGCACCCGCATCATGTCTCCGAAGCACGTGAAGATGACCTCGGGCCTCTCGGCTATGGATATTCCTTCGTCCACGCGGCCCATCGGGAGGACGCACACCGGGCAGCCGGGACCGTGGACGAGCTCGACTTGATCCGGCAACAAATCCTTTATGCCGTGGCGGTATATGGTGTGGGTATGTCCCCCGCAGACCTCCATGACCTTGTAGTGACGGTCCGGGTCCACGAGCGTGGCTATCTCCGCCGAGACGGCCCGCGCCAGGTCCGCGTTCCGAAACTCCTTGACGTATTTCATTTGCGCTCCCTTCCGTAGAGACGTAGCATGCTACGTCTCTACGACGTTATTGCGTATCCGCGACCCTTCCGATGGCTACGCCTCCGTGGGTGAGGAGGGTTTCTCCCTCTCGCACCGGGGCAACGAGTTCGATGGCTATCTCTGCCCGGTTGCCTGCTTCGTCTTCGCAGAGGGCGTCGTCGCCCTCCGGTGAGATGACCTTCACGGGGATTCCAGCGTCGGAGCAAACTATGCAGCCGTCGTGATCGAGGGCGCAGTATTCCATGTCGTTTCCTTCACTCTATTTGGGAGGCTTTTAGTTCTTCGAGTTCTTGCTCGTATTCTTCTCCGATGTCTTCGAGAGCTTTGATGGTCGCCTTCGCTTCGGCCTCGTCTATTTTGGAGAGGGCGAAGCCGACGTGAATGAGTACCCAGTCCCCGATCTCCACCCGATCCTCGCCGTAGTCGATGAGGCCGATGTTTATGTTCCTCTTAACCCCGCTCACATCGGCTTTGGCGAGCATGAGATCCTCGTCTACAACCTCGACTATTTGCCCCGGTATCCCCAGACACATGTGTGGGCCTCCCTTTGGTCGGCTGCTTTTCAGCCTGTCAGCTTTTCCTTTTCTCGGACATCGCGTTCGCAAGTACCGCCTGTCCCAACGCCAGTCCTCCGTCGCTCGTCGGCGCCCGCCGGTGCCGGTGGACGGTGAATCCCTTTCCTTCCAGCAATGTTATCACCTGCTCCAAAAGCAGCATGTTCTGAAACGTGCCGCCCGAGAGAGCGACGATGCTCGTCCCAAATTCCTCCCGGACTCGTTCACACCCCGCCGCGACCACTTCGGCCATCGTCCGGTGGAATTTCGCGGAGACTTCGTCCGCTTCGCAGCCGGACAAAAGATCCTCGACAACCCCGGCCAGGATCCCCCGCGTCCCGACGGTCCATCCCGCCACCCCCTCTCGAATCCGGAAGGGGTAGCCTCGCTCCACGTGCCCTTTCGCGGCAAGCTCCAACTCAATGGCGGCCTGTCCCTCGTAAGTCGTCCGCCACGAACCCGGAACACCCACGAGCGCGGCGACGGCATCGAAGAGGCGTCCCGCGCTGGAAGTCGGCGGGGTGTTCAGCTCGCGCTCGACGAGCCGGGCGATGAGACGAATATTTCGCTCACCGGCCCGCCGAACCAACGCGAGCGGGAGCTTCAAAGCTTCCTCCTCACCATAGAGGCTTATGAGATGAGAGATCGCCATTCGCCACGGCTCCCGGATCGCCGCCGCCCCGCCAGGCATGGAGACATACTCGAAGTGTCCGCGCCGCACGAACCCTTCTTCCACGCTCCCCTCGAAGAACTCTCCACCCCACACGGCCCCGTCGGTCCCGTAGCCGGTCCCGTCGAGGGCGACCCCGATGACCCGCTCCCCTGTCGGACGCTCGTTGTCCGCGAGACAGCTCGCGATGTGCGCGTGGTGGTGCTGCACGCCGGCGACGGGCATCCCCTCTTCTTCCAGCTCGCGGGCGTACTTGGTGGAGAGATACTCGGGGTGAAGATCGCAGGCGACCAGCTCCGGTTGCACGTCGAAGAGGCGGCAGTAGTGCTCGATCCCCTCCCGGAAGGAGCGCAAGGTCTCGTAGTTCTCCATGTCCCCGATGTGGTGGCTGAGGAAGACGTGGCGCTCCTTCGCCACGCAGAAGGTGTTCTTGAGCTCGCCTCCGCAGGCCAGAGTGTGTCGTCCGAAGCTCCCGGCGACCCCGAGCGGGGCGGGAGCGTAGCCGCGAGAACGCCGGATGGGATACGGTTCGTTCCTCGCGACGCGCACCACGGAATCGTCGCAGCGCATGTGGATGGGCCGGTCGTGGACGAGGAAGTAGTCCGCTATGTTCCCCAGTTGCTCGAAGGCTTCCTCGTCGCGGTAGGCTATGGGCTCGTCGGAGTTGTTGCCGCTGGTCATGACGAGCGGTATGCCGGCATCTCGCAACAGCAGGCGGTGCAGCGGGGTGTATGCCAGCATGACGCCGAGCGTCTTCTGGCGCGGGGCGACCTCCTCGGCCACGCCGCAATCCCCCCGGCGCTCCAGGAGCACGACGGGACGGGACGGGGAGGCGAGGAGTTTTTCCTCTTCCGGCGTCACCAGACACAGATCCCGCGCCTGCTCGACGTCACGGACCATGAGCGCGAAAGGCTTGTCCTGGCGCACCTTGCGGCCCCGCAGCGTTTTGACCGCTCTTTCGCCGAAGGGATCGCAGGCCAGATGGTAGCCTCCCAATCCTTTGATCGCCACGATGGCCCGCCCGCGCAGCATCCTGGACGCGCGCAGGATGGGGTCATCCGGCTTGCCGCGCAGCTCATGCCCGAATTTATCCAGCAGGCGCACCCGAGGGCCGCAGAGAGGGCAGGCGTTGGGCTGGGCGTGGAAGCGGCGATTTACAGGGTCGTCGTACTCCCGCTGGCACTCGGGGCACATCTCGAAGTGAGCCATGGTGGTCATGGCCCGGTCGTAGGGCACCGAGCGGGTGATGGTGAAGCGCGGCCCGCAGTTCGTGCAGTTCGTGAACGGGTAGCGGTGGCGCCGGTCCCGCGGGTCGAGGAGCTCCAAGAGACACTCATCGCAGGTTGCCACGTCGGGCGAAACGAGGGCGCGCCGCTGGACTCCCTCACGGCTCTCCTCGATGCGGAAATCCCTCTCCCTCAGCACAGCCAGCGGCCGCCAGGACACGGCCTCGACCACGGCCAGCGGTGGAGCTTCCTCCTCGATCCCGCGCACGAAGAGTTCCAACTCCTCTGGAGGGCCCTCCACTTCGATGTGGACGCCCTCGGCGTCGTTTCGGACCATGCCGGACAGGCCGTGTCTCCGCGCCAGAGCGTAGACGAAAGGCCGGAAGCCCACGCCCTGCACGATGCCCCGCACGGAGACCTCCCGGCGTTCCTGGAGGGGTGTCCTCATGGCACCAGCCTCACGGCGGTTTTTCTTGCCGGTTTCACCATGCTCAGAACGCCAGCCCGTGACGCTCGATAATCGGCGTCGTGCGTTCGAAGTCCACCTCTCCGCCATAGCGAGCCGCGATCTCCGCCATGGTTGCAGGGTCGAGATCCTCCCCGAGCGCGTGCATCTCGCGGAATGCCTCTTCGAAGCCGCCGGGAGAGATGATCTCGAGTATGCGAGCCGGCGCGTCGCCCGCGTTCCAGAACGTGTGCCACTGCCCCCGGGGCTTGAAGATCAGGTCGCCCACCCCGCCGAACACCTC
>JBOHBL010000140.1:0-2063 GCA_050698295.1 Rubrobacteraceae bacterium
GATGAGGGTCGCCGGAGCGATGATCTCCGCGTCCGGCAATCCGAGAAGCGCGAGAAGCGGCTCGATGGGCGTTCCGAGCCACGCGAAGACGGGCGTGTTCTCGGCGAGGAGTATCGCCAAAAGGCCGATAGCCAAAATCGTCGGCAGGATCACGAGCGTCAGTTTCACCCCGTCCACGAAACCCTCTTTGAGTTCGACGAGCACGCCGCGCGACTGCGAAGAGCGTTCGACGGCCTCATCCACCGCGTGCCGGAAGAGGTTGCCGCTGTAGTGTTTCTCGTAAACAGGCTCCCCGACATACTCATCCCGGTTGAGCGAAAGCGGCGGTATCCGACAGAGGATTACGGCGAGGATCATGGTTACCAAACTCGTGGAGAGGAAGATGAGCGGGAAGTACGGCAAGAGATCGAGGGTGGCGGCGACGACGGCGAAGAAGCCCATGCTCACGGTCGAGAAGCACGTCGCGACGATGGCGGCCTCCCGCGCCGAGTAGCGGCTCTCGTTGTACATCTTGTTCGTGACGTACAGCCCGATGGAATAGCTCCCGACATACGAGGCGATGGCGTCGAGGGCGGCGCGGCCCGGCACCTTGAAAAGTGGACGCATGACCGGACGCGCGAGGGTTCCCACAAATTCCAATCCCCCGAAAGCGGTGAAAAGCGTTATGAAGACGGCGCCGATCGGCACGATCACGGCGACCGAGGCCACGAGCGTGCCGAACATCAGCCCGCCCGTGCTGTCGGCGAGGATGGCTTGTGGGCCGACTCCGAAGAAGATCATGGCCGCGAACACCCCGCCAAGTATCCTGAACCCGAGGAACGTGGGTCCGGTCTTGAAATACCGAACGTCGAAACGTTCGATGCCGACCTTCTCCCGAACCTGAAATTCCGCGAGGATGCTCAACGCCGCGGAAGCGAGGATCACGACGAGGCAGTACAGCGCCACCGCCCCCGGAAATCCGTCCGTTATATACGAGACGGCCACATCGAAGGGTATCGTCCATCCCCCGACATAGACTGGAACGAGGAAGAAGAAAGCTCCGACGAGGGTGGTGAGAACGAACTTCGCCATCGGCCCGGAACGGTGGGCCGTCGTGGTGTTTTCTGTCATGAGATCCCCTTTCATTCGGTGGCGAACCATCCGAGTTCCGCGGCTCTTTGCTCGAAGTCCTCCAGGCGAGACTGGGTCCGGGCGGACGAGGCGTCGGACATCGCTTCGAGGAGTACTCCGGCGAGGACCATCGCCGCCGCCTGCGAATCGAACACGAGCCGGGTGCCGACGTCCGCCGGGAGAACGACGTCGCTCGCTTCGGCGACCGGGCCGGGCGCGCGGTCCGTCACCGTCGCTGTGCGGAGTCCGAGGGATCTGGCGAACGACATCGCCTCCAGTGTCTCCCTCGGGTGGCGCGGCAAGAGGAAGCAGAGGAGCCACTCGCACCCGGCATGGCGGGCGTGCGCGAGCCGATCGGCGACCGTCGTGCCGCCTTCGGTGATGATCCGGACGTCGGGGTGGATCTTCCTGGCGAAGTATCCGAAGTACTCGGCGAGCGGGGCGGACACGCGCAGCCCCATCACGCACAGAGGCTCCGAAGCCGCAAGCTCTCGCCCGACGTTCGAGACGATGCTCGGGTCGGCGAGGCTTTCTTCGAGCGCCTTGAGGTTCCGGATCTCCGCCGCCACCGCGCTCTGGAACTTGTTCCCTCCGTCGAGGCCGCGAGCCTCCGCCGCGCTGAGGACGAGCGCGCGAAGGTCTTTCTGAAGATCGCCGTACCTCTTGTAACCAAGCGCGGAGGACAGCCGGATCACCGACGGCTGGCTCACCCCGACGCGGGTAGCGAGCTCCACGCTGGAAAGAAACGGAGCCTCATGAGGATTGTCTATTATGTACCGTGCGAGCCGCCGCTGCGTCGGCGAGAGTCTGTGCTGATTGAAAAGCACCGAAAGCCTCTCCTGCATGGGGCTGTTCGCGCCGCGTATTGTGGACTCCTCCGTCATTCGCCTCCTCTCTCGTATTGGCGTCTTTGCAGCTAGCTACTCGATGAGGCCGTTTTCCTGCAAATAGTC
>JBOHBL010000141.1:0-2578 GCA_050698295.1 Rubrobacteraceae bacterium
GTCTCGGAGTCCGTGCTGCGGGCCGTGAGGAGCGCGAAAACCGTCGCCGGAGTTCCGGGGCTCGCCGGAGATGGTTGAGCCCGTCGTCGTCTCGTGGAGCGGCGGCAAGGATAGTTGCGTCGCGCTCCACGAGACCTTGCGTTCCGACGAGTACCGCGTCGAGTCGCTCCTCACGACCGTCGCCGAAGGTCACGACCGCGTCAGCATGCACGGCGTCCGGCGGGAGTTGTTGCACAGTCAGGCCGATTCGCTGGGACTCCCCTTGCGGGAAGTCGTCATCCCGCAAAACGCCTCCAATGAAATATACGAGGCCCGGATGGAAGAGGCTCTCTCCGGGTTTCGTTCTCGCGGCATCACAACCTCCATCTTCGGCGACCTCTTCCTCGAAGACATCCGCGAGTACCGCGAGGCTCAACTCGCCCGCGCCGGGATGCGCGCTCTTTTCCCGGTGTGGGGAACGGACACCCGCGAATTCGCCGAAAGCTTCATCGAGCTGGGCTACGAGGCCATCGTGGTTTGCCTCGACCCGAAAAAGCTCGACGAGTCTTTCGCGGGAAAGTTATTCGACAACAACTTCCTCGAAGATTTGCCTTCCGGCGTGGACCCGTGCGGCGAGAACGGCGAGTTCCACACCTTCGTCTTTGACGGCCCGGTGTTCGCCGAAGAAATTCCCTTCCGCATCGGAGAGAGCGTCGAGCGGGACGGATTTTTCTTCACCGACCTCGTCCCGAAATGAAAGCGGCCCGGCGATGAAACCGGGCCGCGAACCCTCGTTTTTGCTAACGGCTAAAGCTAAATGCTAAAAGCGCGAGCCGAAGGCTCGTCGCCTACGCCGCCACACCCTCCGGGATGAGTATGCCGCGTCCTTGCAGGTTGCCGTTGTTGAGGTCCTGCATCGCGTCGTCCGCGGCGTCGAGCGGGTACGTCGAGGTGTGGAGCGTCACCTTGCCTTCGGCGGTCAGCACCATCAGTTCGGCGAGGTCGTTGTAGGTTCCAACCAGGTTCCCTACTATGCTCCTCTCGGTGGAGATGATGTCTATCGTGGGTACTCCGGTTACCCCCCCGTAGCCTATGACGTAGTGAGAACCGTTGGGCTTCGTCATATTCCACGCGTCGTCCTGCGCGCCCTTCTCTCCGACAAAGTCGAAGACGACCTCGGCGCCCGCCCCATTGGTCATCTCGAGCACGGTGTCCACCTGGTTGCCGTCGGCTCTCACCAACTCGTCGGCTCCCCAGTCTCCCGCGAGGGCGAGGGCTTTCTCGGACGGATCCACCACTATGACTTTGGCCGCCGTGAGCGCCTTTAGCGACTGGATGCCTATGTGTCCGAGGCCGCCCGCCCCCAACACCACGCACTTCGTCCCCGGATAAAGCAGCGGGATGGCTTTCCTGGCGGCGTGATACGCCGTCAGCCCGGCGTCGGCGAGGGCGGCGATGTCTTTAGGGTGCAGGACCGGATCCAGCTTCACTACCGCCCTCGCGTTGGTCCTCAACAGGTCGGCGAAGCCCCCGTCCTGGCTTATGCCGGGAAACGCGCCGTTTTCGCAGTGCATGTCGTTGCCGTAGCGGCAGGCCGAACACAGACCGCACGTCATCAAGGGGTGGCAGATGACCGTGTCCCCGACGGAGACGTTCGTGACCGCCGAGCCGACTTCCTCGACCCAGCCCGAGTTCTCGTGGCCTATGATGTACGGGAGGAGGGTGTTGTCCACGTCCACCTTCGGCTGCCACTGTCCCTCGACGATGTGGATGTCGGTGCGGCACAGTCCGGCGCCTCCGATGCGGACGATCACGTCGAGGGGATCCTCGATCCTCGGTTCGTCCACTTCTTCGACGACGACGCTGCCCGCGGGTACCGACTCGTCGTACTTGTGTACTCTCGCCGCTTTCAAATCGCTTCCTCCTCTTCCTCGGGGTCCTTCTCGATAGTTCCGTAACGGGTTGCCAGCAGCCCCCTGCACAACCCCGCGTTACCCTCGATGCTCACCCTTGTGAGCCTGGCGAACCGCAAATGCTCCACGACCGCCTCTTTTGGCACCCTCTTGCCGTCCGGGTCCACCACGAGCGGCGCCTCCTCGGAGATGTCCAAACCCAACTCCGCCCGGCGCTCCAGATATGTGTCGAACTCCCCGGAGACCGGCGCGTCGCCCAGTACCATCTCCGCGAGGTCCGCGGGCGTTCGGCCCTCCGAAAGCAGCGTTCTACATAACTGCTCCTGCCTGCTCACGAACGACTTGCGGCGGAACGTGGTTCGAAGCTCCTCCAAATCCGGTCCTTCGGTCTCGCCCTCGAAGGCGCCCTCGAAGCCCCGCTTGTCGTTGACGCCGGAGTTGATCTCCTCTGAGGCGTAGTGGTCTTCGAGGACGACGCGCGCGCTCCTTACGCCGGGGACCGAGAGCACGGCCTCCTTCGCGTCCGCCACCATGAGGTACGAGAAGTTCGGGGCGCAGAAGTACGTCGGGAGCCGGAGGCGGACGTCCACCTCGTCGTCCTCTATCTCCAATGCCGAGACGAACTCCAGGTCGGTTATGGGTTCGTCCAGCTCCGGGTCCCGGACGCCCGAGAGGGCGTCCAGGAC
>JBOHBL010000142.1:0-1111 GCA_050698295.1 Rubrobacteraceae bacterium
CGCTCGCTCTTGTCCGCAGACTGTCCCTCAGGTCCCCAGTCGAACTGGTCTAGGATCCGTTGCTCGATACGGCCGACGGCCTGCAGGCGGTGCTTGGTGTCCGTTGCCGTAAGGAACTGCGCCGCCGCGACGAGGACGTTACCGAGTACGGTCGTCGTGGGCACAAGCTCTGTTGACCCGCGACGAAGACTCTGGGCATCTGAACGGCGATGGGCAATGACCCGGCACATGGCGGCATCGAGTCCGGCCTCGTTCAGGATCCCCCGTCCCGCAGTCTCTGCGGCGTGACCGCGTCCGACGACTACATGGATCGCCGGGAACGTGGTGTCATGAGGATCGTTCGACTCGATGGCATTCGGTGTGGTTCGCAAACTCGGCACCGCAGCGCAGATCACGGGCCTCGATCGGTAGCAGGTTGTGAGCGTGACCACCTCGTTATCCGTCATGCCTGCGCGGTACTTAGCGTAGAGGTCGGACGGGCCGGCCTGACGGAACTCGTAGATTGCCTGATCCGGGTCGGCGACGGTCACCACATGGGTTCCTGCCTGCTGGAGCTGTCGCAGGATGCTGTGTTCTACTACGTCGCAGTCTTGGAACTCATCGACGATGACTTCGTTGAATCGCGTCACGAGGCGGTTTCGAAGGATCGCGTCGGGTGGGTCCAAATATTCGAGGGCTAATCTGCGGGATTCCTCCGCGCTGTACACGTGCTTGGCCAGCAGGCCCTCGATGAGTTCCGTTCCTCGCCTGTTGATGTTCTCCCGCGTCCACTGTGAGACCTGGTTCCAGGCGCGCCGTTCTTCGTATCCGAGCCGACTCTCGTCGAGGCCGATCGTCCCGTCTCGGGCTCGCGTCCAACGAGACAGTCGGATACCCAGACCGCCGTTCCTGGGACGAACCATGGAGAGCTCGGTCGGAAGGTCGTCCCACGAGGCGAGGTATTGCGGAGTGACCCCGGTGTTGCGTCGCACGCCAGGTGTGACGACATACCTGTTGAAGAAGGCATCGAAGGTCCCCACGAAGTTGGGCGTCCGCAGCAGGTGTGGACTGCTCTTCGACCTCTCCCGCGCCACATCGACGGCCGCGTTGGTGAACGAGAGCAGCGCCACAC
>JBOHBL010000143.1:0-2181 GCA_050698295.1 Rubrobacteraceae bacterium
CGGTCAAAGCGTGGCGGACTACATAGTTGCGAACGACAATAACGCCCTGTTCTCGGTCCAGCCCGACGTGGGCAACGACGGCACGCTCACCTTCACCCCGGCCTCCAATGCTCATGGCGAAGCGACCGTCTCCGTGGCGATCCGCGACGACGGCGGCGTCGCCAACGGCGGGGTTGACACGAGCGAGCCTCAGAGCTTCACCATCACGGTGAACGACCCGCCGACCATCTCGGGAATCCCCGATCAGGTGATAGACGAGAATACCTCGACCGGCGCGCTGGCCTTCACCGTCGGCGACGCCGAAAGCGCCGCGAGCGCCCTGACGGTGGAGGGCGGCTCCTCCGACGAGACCCTCGTTCCCGACGCCAACATAGAGCTTGGCGGCTCGGGCGCGCAGCGGACGTTCGAGGTGACACCGGCACAGAATGAGACCGGCAGCGCCACCCTCACGCTCAAGGTCGAAGACGGCGACGGCGGCGAGGACACCGACACCTTCGTCTTGACCGTCAACGAAGTCGAAGACCCCGCAGCCACGAGGCTCACCCTGAAAGCGAAACCCGCCAGCGTCAAGAAAGGAAAATCCGTGACCCTCTCCGGCAGACTGTCCGAAGTGAACGGACAGGCGGTGGCGGGCGAGCGGGTCGTCGTGCAGCGGAAGATAGGCAGAGCGCCGTACAAGAACTTCAGGACGCTCACCACCGGAGCAAACGGAGCCTTCTCCCTGAAATTCAAGCCCGCCAGGACGGCCTTCTACAAGGTGATTTTCGGCGGCAGCGAGGCCGATGGCCTCGAAGCATCGTCGAGTCCGGCGAAGAAGGTGGTGGCCAAAGCGGTTAAGAAAAAGAAGAAGCGGTAGGCGGCCTCGGACTCCGTTATTCGACGACGAGGAGCGAACGAGATGGAGCGAAAAGTGATGAGCAGGCTGATGGTAATGGCGGTGATGGTCCTCGCGATGATGGCCGCGGCCTCCCCGGCGTGGGCGGCGGAGGGGGACCCGGACACATCCTTCTCCGGCGACGGCAAGACGACCACCCCGGTGGGCGTCGGCGGCTTCGAGGAGGGAGCGCGCGACGTGGCCCTCCAGCCGGACGGGAAGATGGTTGCGGCGGGAAGCGCCATCGGGGTCGGCACGGGGATGGACTTCGCGCTCGCCCGCTACGACGCGGATGGCGAGCTGGACCCTTCGTTCGGGACCGGCGGCAAGGTGCTCACGGACATGGGATCACAGGGCAGGGACGAGGAGGTCCGAGCGGTCGCCGTGCAGACCGACGGCAAGATAGTGGTTGCCGGGATCACCGGTCGGTTCAGCGTGCCTCCGAACGCCACGGACATCGCGGTGGCGCGCTACAACCCCAACGGCAGCCTCGACACCTCCTTCTCCGGCGACGGCAAGTTCACGCTCGACTTCGGCGGCAAGGAGGAGTTCGCCGGCGACCTCGCGGTCCAGTCGGACGGCAAGATCGTGGTGGCCGGAACGGTCGCCGACGTGGGGGGAGGCGGATCGAGGGACTTCGCCCTGATCCGGCTGAACCCCGGCGGCGGCCTCGACACGACCTTCGACACCGACGGCATCGTAACGACCGACATAATCAACTCATCCGACGACGCCCGCGCCGTCGAGGTGCAGGCGAACGGCAAGATCGTCGCGGGCGGATCGGCGGGCACCAACTTTGCGCTGGCCCGCTACAACGCCAACGGCTCTCTCGACACCTCTTTCGACACCGACGGCAAAGTGTTCACAAACGTAGTTGCCAGCGGTGACGAGCAGATCCTGGACCTCGCGTTCGCGGCGGACACTCAGGCCGACAAGAAGATCGTGGTCGCCGGCGACATGTCCAACAACTTCGCCGTGGCCCGCTACAACGCCAATGGTTCACTGGACACGACCTTCGACACCGACGGCGTCCAGACCACCGACTTCGGCTCCATTGACGAGGCTTTCGGCCTCGTGGTGGCGGGCGACAACAAGGTGACCGTCGCGGGACGGACGTTCGCCGGCAACGACAGCATTGATTTCGCGCTGGCTCGCTACAACGCGAGCGGCGCTCTCGACTCTTCCTTCTCCAACGACGGCAAGAGGACCACCGACTTCGAGAACACCTCGGACGAGGCTGCGGGGATCTCGCTCCAGGCGGACGGCAAGGCGGTCGTGGCCGGGGAATCTGGAGGGCGGTTCGCACT
>JBOHBL010000144.1:0-1191 GCA_050698295.1 Rubrobacteraceae bacterium
CGTATCCGTCTTTCCCGACTCCTCCTCCACCTCACTACTCCTCCGTTCCTGTAAAGGAGAGTCTCTGACCACTTACATCGGGCGCAGGGTTTTGCAGTTGATACCGGTCCTTTTTGGGGTGTCGGTCATCGTGTTTTTCATGGTGCGCGCGATACCCGGGGATCCGGCCCAGATCCTGCTCGGCCAGCAGGCGACACCCGAGCAGGTCGAGCGCATCCGCGAGCAACTCGGTCTCAACGAGGACCCGATCACGCAGTACCTCATCTTCCTCCGGGATGCCTTTACCGGTGACCTCGGCGACTCCATCGTGACGGGCCGCCCGGTTACCACGGAGCTTCTGGAGAGGTTCCCGGCGACGCTGGAATTGACGCTCGCCGCGCTGCTCTTCGCCATCGTCATCGGCGTCCCCATCGGCGTCATCGCCGCCGTCAGGCAGTACTCGTGGATAGACAGGCTCACCTCGGTCATCGCCCTCACCGGTGTGTCCATGCCCATCTTCTGGCTCGCGCTCATCCTCGTCGTCATCTTCACGGTGAATCTGAACTGGCTGCCGTATCCCGGACGATTGAGCACCGGAACCGCGATCATAAGGGTGACGGGCATGGTCGTGCCGGACTCGATCCTCACGCTCAACTTCGCCGGGCTTTGGGATGGGATAAAGCATCTGATCCTTCCGGCCATCGCTCTCGGGACGATTCCGATGGCCGTCATCACGCGCATGACGCGAAGCTCGATGCTCGAAGTGATGGGCGAGGATTATATCCGCACGGCCCACGCGAAGGGTGTCATCCCCTGGCGAGTCGTCTTCAAGCACGCCCTGAGAAACGCGATGCTCCCGACCGTCACCGTCATCGGCTTGCAGTTCGGGCTCCTCATGGGCGGGGCGGTTTTGACGGAGACGATCTTCGGTTGGGGCGGCATCGGGCAGTACGCGCTCGATTCTATTTACCGTCGGGACTACCCCTCGATTCAGGGCGTCGTCCTCTACGGCGCGTTTTTCTTCGTGCTGGTGAACCTCGTGGTGGACGTACTCTATGCGGTCCTCGACCCGAGGGTGAGGTATTAACGTGGCGGAGATGCAGGTACGGGAGACCCCTGTAACGACCGGCGTCGAGGCTCGCAGCCGCTGGAGCGACTTCCGGCGGGCCTTCTTCTCGAACCGGCTCGCGCTCGCCGGGACGGTGGTCATGG
>JBOHBL010000145.1:0-1225 GCA_050698295.1 Rubrobacteraceae bacterium
CAGCGATTCGTCATGCATCCTCGTCGCGGCGAAGGGATCGCAGAAAGCCCAATTTCGACGCCAGCCAGAGTGAAGCGAGCGGGCCTCTGAGTGGAATACAGGAGCCCGGCTGCGGCACGGGCCGCTCGCGCGCCCGCCCAGAAAGAGCCGCCCCTCCTGGTTCGTCCTTCCAATATCGGCAATCCCGAATGGATGCCTCGGCTCCGGCGGAACCTGGCTGGGCGGCCGGTGGAACCGGCTGCGGACAAGGGAAGTAGAATCCGTGAAAGCCACGACCATTCAGCAGGTTGAGGAGGCGGGTCGGGGTAGCAGCCGACCCTAAGGAGGTCTCATTCCCGTCGATCAGGCCAACGCGCTTCGCCCCGGGCAAGTGGTGTCGGGGGCGCTTTTCAGCGAACCAATGAGGGTGGAGACCGTTCGCCCGAATGGTACGGGTGGCTGGACAGTGGGCCTCGTCGGCCTGCAGACCGAAAAATTCAGGAACGTTACCCTCACGGCGAAAGACGTCGCCGGGCTGAAGGTCCAAGACACCGCTCTCACGTACGACGGCGACGGCCACCTCCTGCGTCTTGGGCTCCAGGCCTACTCGCTCGGCATCGCCTATGAGTTCGACCCTTACTTCGGCTTGTCCATCTCCCGCGTCGATCCGCTGCCCCATCAGCTCGAGGCGGTGTACGACTACCTGCTCAAGGCCCCGCGGGTCCGCTTCCTGCTCGCCGACGACGCCGGCGCGGGAAAGACGATCATGGCCGGGCTTCTCGTCCGGGAGCTGAAGCTCCGGGGCCTTGCTGACCGGATCCTGATCCTCTGCCCGGCCAACCTGACCTTCCAGTGGCAGCGCGAGCTGAAGGAGAAGTTCGACGAGAAGTTCTTGCTCCTACGGGGCGGCGACATCCGCGATCAGTTCGGCGTCAACCAGTGGCTCGAGCAGAAACAGGTCATCACGTCCCTCGATCTCGCCAAGCGCTCCGAGATCCTGCCGGGGCTGCGGCAAGTTCGCTGGGACCTTGTCATCGTCGATGAGGCCCATCGGATGTCCGCCTCCGATCCCGAGCACAAGACCCAGCGATATCGCCTTGGCGAGCTCCTGCGCGATTCAACGGACCACATTCTTCTCCTCACCGCCACGCCGCACCGCGGCGACCCTGTGAACTTCTCCTTCTTCCTTCAGCTCCTCGACGAAGACGTCTATGCGGACGTGAAGTCGATCCGAGAGGCCATGGAC
>JBOHBL010000146.1:0-4018 GCA_050698295.1 Rubrobacteraceae bacterium
TCTCAGGGGAAAGGGGAAGCTGTTGAAAAAATCGGCCCTTTTCTACAAGATCTTCTTTGCTCCAGCTCGCTGCGCCATGCACGGACGAAGACTCATTGACCGGGAGACATGCTGATGAGGCTAACTCTTCGCCGGTCGGTGCTGTTGTCGTTCCTGGTGACGGTGACAATTGCAGTCTCTTGCTCGGGTTCCAACCCTGCGCTCTCTCAAGACTCCGAAAAGCCCGCCTTCGTTTCCGGACGTGTACTCGTCAAGCTCGAAGCGGGAGTCCCTCAGTTTTCCGTCGAACTGGTGGAGGGATTAAAGGGCGCGAACGTGGAGGAGAAATTGTCGTTGGTGGACGTTTTGGTGGTAGATCTACCCGCCGGAGTTTCCGTTGCGGAAGCCGTGAAACTCTACGAAGGTTCTCCGAAAGTAGAATACGCTGAACCGGATTACCTGATCTCCACGGCTCAATACTGTCCTCCGCCGGATCCGGACGAACCCGAGACGGGAGACTCCT
The DNA here is from genome assembly GCA_050698295.1 of Rubrobacteraceae bacterium. GTDB lineage: Bacteria > Actinomycetota > Rubrobacteria > Rubrobacterales > Rubrobacteraceae > JACCWD01. Next base: position 503 of record JBOHBL010000146.1, read on the forward strand.
CTGAAATTTCCGCCGAATGCATAGACCCCGCCCTGGATGAGCCTCCGCCGGACGATCCGCCATCGGACGTAACGATCCAGGCCGCCGGCTCGCAGACATCCGGCACCATTCCCGTAATCCCCAACGACCCTTACTTCTCTCAAGCGTGGGGACAATAACACAGGGCAAGCGGTCAACGGCAGACCGTCCGGCGCTTATGACGCGGACATCGACGCCGCCGAAGCCTGGAACATCGGCACCGGAAGCCCCGATACCGTGGTGGCCGTGTTGGATTCGGGCGTGGATATCGACCACCCCGACTTGCGGAACAACATTTGGGTCAATCACGATGAGACAGGTGCCACGACCGCCGAAGATCGCTGCTGGACAGGCATCCCTGAAGATAAATCCGCTAATGACTGCGACGACGATGGCAACGGCTATGCGGACGACGTGAACGGTTGGGACTTCATCAACGACGACAATACGGTCTACGATTCGCCCTACTCGGATGAACACGGTACGCACGTGGCAGGCATCATAGCCGCCGAGGGCAACAACGGCATCGGAGCCGCCGGCGTAGCGTGGCGAACCGGGATCATGCCCCTCAAATTCATCTCCGGCAGCACCGGCTCCGTCTCTGACGCCATCGAGGCTCTCGAATACGCGGTGGCCGAGGGAGTCAAAATCAGCAACAACTCGTGGTTGTGCGGCGCCTGTCCCGGCAACCCGGCTCTCAGCCAATCTCTGTACGATGCGATAAGCGCCGCCAACGCTTCGGAACACCTGTTCGTGACCGTGGCAGGTAACCAGAGCACAAACTCCGACGCAACTCCTCATTACCCGGCGGGCTACGACTTGCCCAACATAATCTCCGTGGCCGCCACCGATCAGCAAGATGTCCTCGCGAGCTTCTCCAACTATGGAGCAACCTCGGTCGATCTGGCAGCCCCTGGCGTAGACGTATACAGTACGCTCCCTGGTAGCTACGGGTTCAGACAGGGAACCTCGACTGCCGCTCCGTACGCAACCGGCGTCGCCGCCCTCGTTAAGAGCGTATATCCTGAACTGAACCACCTCCGGATCAAGGATCGCATTCTGGAGAGATCGGAAAGGAAGGCTTCGCTCTCCGGCAAGGTGGCCACGGGCGTCGGACGGCGCCTTCTCGCACAGCTACAGCTACCCGGACAGACACTCCGATTAACGGGCGCGTTTCGCCGGAGAACAGGCCACCGGGTTCGAGCCTTCGACAAGCTCCGAAACGTCGGTGAATGTTCGTGTCGCCGTAACGATGTCGGTGGCGACGAAAGACTTGAAGCTCGGCAAAGCGCGCGCCATAGCGGGTTACGTGAAGCCGAACCACTCAGACGATCAGGTGGCCGTGACGGTCAAACGGGGAGGCGACCTCGTTATCAGGAAGACCCTCGCCTTGAACTCCGACTCGCGATATTCGTGGACCTACAAGCCGAAGAAAGTCGGCAGTTACAACTTCAGCGTCAACTACGCCGGGGATGACGACCATTTCGGCGGCGCCAGCCCGACCAAAGGTTACAAGGTGGTCAACTGATGGAGCAAAGCGGAAACAGAGGCAAGGATGTATCCGACGAGGGAGGCGGTGGAAAGTGAAGGCTAGAAGTTTCCAGGCTACATTGCTATCGCTGGCGACGGCTCTCTTGCTGATCTGGGCGGGCGTCGGCCAGAATCCCGCGCTTTCGCAGGGCTGCGAAGATCCCGGCTATGCGGAGGACCACATCATCGTCAAGATGAAGGACGACGCCTCCGAGGAAGCCATCCAGCGCATGAAAGACGTGAACGGCGCGGGCGAAGAGCATGAGTTCTCGGCCAACACCTGGACAGTGGACCTTCCCGCCGGTTACACCGTGCCGGAAGCGGTGGAACTCTACGAGCAAGACCCGGATGTCGAGTACGCCGAGCCCGACTACTATCTTTACCCGGCTCAACACTGTCCGGAGAGCGGCGCCGCCTTGCGGACGACCATTTCGGACAGTCCGGACCCGGTCGTCAAAGGCGAGAAGCTCACATACACGATCTCCATACGCAACGACGGATCGGACACGGCGGCCAACGTAAGGATGACGACCAGAGCGCCCGAAGGCGCGCGCTTCGTCTCGGCGAGCTTCATCAACGGCGCTGAAAGGGGTTCCTGCTCTCCGAACGAGGTGTGCGAGGTCGGAGACGTGGGTGTGGATGAGACGGCCACCATCACGATGGTCGCGCGTCCAATGCGGGTCGGTTACATAACCTACGTGACGTACCCGGCCACCGCCGACAACGGACCCGAAATCGTCGTCGAGATCAACGAGCGCACCGCGGTGCTCGCGCCCGAACGCTGCACGATAGCCGGGACCGAGGGCGACGACTACCTCGTCGGCGCCAAAGGACGTGACGTGATCTGCGGCTTCGGCGGCGGCGACGAGATCCACGGTAAGAAAGGCGGCGACATCATCCTTGGCGGAGACGGCGACGACACCATCGCGGGAGACTCCGGCAAAGACGTGTTACGCGGGGGTGACGGCGACGACACCCTCAACGCTCGCGACGGCGTGAGGCAACGACGTGGTCAGCGGCGGCCCCGGCAAGGACCGCATCTTGGCCGATTCCGGAGATCGAGTACGAAGTAACTGAGACGGCGAGAAAGTCAGGGACAGAAGCACATTGGACCTAAGGTGAGTAAAGACAGGCCGTCGCGATGGGAAAGGAGGGAAAATGGTCATTAACAAAGCGTACCCTTTCAAGAGGGATGGGTCGCGATGAGACGGCAAAAGCGCCTGGTTCTGCTCGTGACCGCGATGATGGCGGCAGTTCTCATCGCCGCTGGCGTAGCTGGCGCCGCCACGATCCACGGCGGAGATGGAAACAACACCATCGAAGGCACGAACAAGGACGACGAACTCTACGGTGGCAAAGGAGACGACACGATATCCGGTTTGGCCGGCAGCGACGACATCCGGGGCCAGGATGGCAAAGACACGCTGTTCGGAACCGACGAGGAGCAGACTGCGCGGGACGGCAACGATTCCATTGCAGGCGGGTTCGGGAGCGATACACTGCTTGGAGGCTCCGGGGCGGACACGCTGAGCGGGGGACCGGGGAAAGATACCATAGTCGGTGGTCCGCACGACGACGCTGCCGTGGACACCGTAAATGGAGGTGATGGCGACGACGTCATCTCCACGTTCACCTCTCCGGCCGGCAAGGACATGATCACCTGTGGCGCCGGCACTGACAGAGTAGTGGCGGACTCCCTCGACGAAGTAGCGGACGACTGCGAGAACGTGGAGAGAATACCGGACGAAGAGCCGCGGTTGGATCCGAATACAACATACAATCTAACCTCGGATCCCTCCTCGGAATGTGACTTGGGCGAGGGAACACTCAACGTCGCAACCGACCCGGAAACAGGCGAGCGAGGTGTCGAAATCGAGTTTGCCGGAGCAGAAATCGCAGGCGACATTCAGACTGCGACGAATGAACCTCAGGCGTGTGATATCAGCATCGACTACCAAAGTGCAACTT
>JBOHBL010000147.1:0-1951 GCA_050698295.1 Rubrobacteraceae bacterium
CAACCCCTCCCGCGCGTCGCCGCCGTCATCCCGTCGCTCAACGAAGCCCTCTCGATCTCCGGCGTCGTGAAGAGCCTGAAGAAGTCCCCCCTCCTCTCCGAGGTCATCGTCGTGGACAACGCCTCGACCGACGGCACCGGCGAGTTAGCCCGCGAAGCCGGAGCGAGGGTAGTCCGAGAAGAGCGTCGCGGCTACGGCCGGGCATGCCTCGCCGGAGTCCTCGCGGCGGAAGAGGCGGAGGTCATCGTCTTTCTCGACGGCGACGCCGCCGACGACCCGGAGGAGCTTCCAAAAGTTCTGGAGCCGCTTTTGGCTGGCGAGGCGGATCTCGTCGTGGGATCCCGCGCCCTCGGAGAGCGGGAGCCAGGCTCGATGACGTGGCGGCAAATCTTCGGAAACAACCTCGCGGCGTTCTTGATGCGCCGAATTTATGAGATGAAGGTCACGGACATGGGGCCGTTCCGGGCCATAAGGCGCGAAGACCTCCTCTCGCTGGAGTTGAGCGAGATGACGTATGGGTGGCCGGTCGAGATGATGGTGAAGTCGGCGAGGGCCGGATACCGGTATCGCGAGGTGCCGGTCGCTTACAGACGGAGGATCGGGGTCTCGAAGGTCGGAGGCACGATATCGGGCAGCCTCCGCGCCGGATGGCGCATTATTTCGGCGACCCTCCGCTATTCCCGCTGGCAGCCCGGCAAAAACACGAAGGCGGGGAGGCGGTGAAGAACGCGCTATACATCATCGCCCGCGCCCCCCGCGCCGAATTCGCCAAGACGCGGCTCGGGCGGGAGATCGGCCACGGGCGCGCCATCGCTTTGTACGAAGCCTTCCTCACCGACCTCGGCGCTCGTTTCTCGGACTCTCCGTTCCCGCTCGGATGGTACGTGACGCCTCCAGACGGATGGCCGGATATTTCGCCTCTCGTCGGCGAAAACGAGCGGGTGCTTTTCCAGGGAGAGGGCGACCTCACCCGACGGCAGAGGGATCTCTTTCTCGGGGCCGCGAAAAGGGGAGAGGGGAAGGTCGTGCTCATGGCCGCCGACTCGCCGCAGCTCGAAGTCGAGACCGTCGAGGAGGCTTTCCGGCTGCTCGACGAGCGGGACATCGTCCTCGGGCCGACGTACGACGGGGGATACTATCTCGTCGCGATGAGCCGTCCCCACGACGTGTTCGAGGGCCCGATGAGCACCGGCGCCGAACTCGACGATGTGATAAAGCGGATCGAACGCTCCGGCCTCTCCGTCGGCCTCCTCGAAGCGACCTTCGACATAGACGTGGCGGAGGATATCCAGCACCTTATTCGTCCCGCCCTCGAACGCTCCGACCTCGCGGCGACCCGCGCCGCCCTCGAAGCCCTCGGGCTGATGGAGGAAGAGTTCGCGGGCGAAGTTTTTCCTGGAGGCGAGAAGGGATAGCCGCAAGCCGCGTCGGTTCGGCGCGGAAACTTTATGAAAGGAGATCGAGATGTCGGACACGAACCCGGAGGAGAGTCGCAGAGACGGCGTTCACTCCCGCTCGCGGCTGGACGGAAGCCTCATGGTCATCGCCATTGCCATCGCGAGCATCGGGCTGGGGTATTTGTTCTTCACGCAGTTGTGGTGGAAGCTCCCCCCGACGTTTCGCTGTACCGAGGACTATGCCTTCTCCCAGGCCGGGCCGGACGGCGAACTCGCGCGCGAGCCGGGGCTGTGCGGTTGGATCGGGATCGAAGCCTTCTACGCCGACGAGCCGAGGGAACTCTTCACCGCCAACATCATACGCTCCAGAGAAGGTCCCGAACTCGGCATCCCCATCGGTCCCGCCCAGCAGGCCAACGGCGCGTTCATCGAGAACGTCGTCAAGCCGAACATCCAGTGGTTCGGGTACGTGATCTGGCTCACCGAGGCGTTTATCTTTTTGAGTTTATGCCTCGGGTTTTTCAGCCGATTAGGGGCTTTGGCGGCGGTCGGGA
>JBOHBL010000148.1:0-7855 GCA_050698295.1 Rubrobacteraceae bacterium
GGTGAGTGGTGAGTAGTGTTTTCCTTTCCCCACTCCCCATCACAAAACTTCCCACTCGTACTCCTCGATGGTCGGGTTGGCGAGGAGGCGGCGGCACATCGCCTCGACCTCGTCGGCGCTCTCGACCTCCATCTCGATGAGGCGACCGACATGCACCGTCCTCACGCCCGAAAAGCCGAGGGCGGGCAGAGCGCCTCGAACGGCCTCGCCCTGCGGGTCGAGGATGCCTTCCTTCGGGCGGACGAGGACGCGGACCTTCACCCGGTGACTCTCCTCAGCATCTCGGCGTATGCGTCCTCGACACCGCCCAGGTCGTTTCGGAAGCGGTCTTTGTCGAGCTTCTCGTTGGTCTCCTTGTCCCAGAAACGGCACGTGTCGGGGCTTATTTCGTCGGCGAGCATAAGGTTGCCGTTTTCGTCTTTTCCCGCCTCTATCTTGAAATCCACGAGTATTATTCCGCGTTCGTCGAAGAAGGGGGCGAGGACCTGGTTGACTTTGAGCCCGAGTTCTTCGCAGAACTCGAGGTCTTCGTCGGAGACGCCGAGTTCGCGGAGGTGATGCCAGTTGACGAGCGGGTCTCCGAGGTCGTCGTCCTTGTAGCACAGCTCGATTATGGGGGCCTTGAATTTGCGCCCCTCCTCGAAGCCGAGGAGACGCTTTATGGAACCCGTGGCTATGTTTCGAACCACGACTTCGACCGGGAGCATCGTGAGTTTCTTCGTCTTTATGCTCGTCTCGTCGGTCTGCTCGATGAAGTGGGTCGGGACGCCGTTCTGTTCGAGGTAGGCGAAGAGAGCGGCGCTCATCGTGGCGTTGGTCTTTCCTTTTCCTTCCCACGAGCCGCGTTTTTGGGCGTTGAACGCCGTCGCGTCGTCCTTGTATCGGTGGAGGAGGATGTTCTCCTCGTCCGTCCCGAACACTTTCTTTGCCTTGCCTTCGTAGAGGAGCGTTTCGCTCATGCCATTCTCCTTTTCAATTCTTCCACGCGGTCGAACACGACGCCCAGGTTTCTGAGCGCATACGAGGGATCAAAGAGCGAGTCGAGATTCCCTCCGAGCAGTTCTCTCACTTTTTCATCCCCTCCGAGCAACTCGCGGAAGTCTCCTCCCTCTTCCCAGGCTCGCATCGCCGCGCTCTGAACGACCGCGTACGCTTCGTCGCGGGTCATCCCGGCCTCGACCAGAGCCAAAAGAACCCGTCCCGAGAACACTACGCCGCCGCCTAAGTTCAGGTTCTCTCGCATCCTCTCCTCGTCCACGTCGAGACCGTTCAAAACCTTCTTCGTCTGGCGGAGCATGTAGAAGGCGAGGATCGTCGAGTCCGGCAAAACGACGCGCTCCGCCGAGGAGTGGGATATGTCCCTCTCCTGCCAGAGGGCGTTGTTCTCGAAACCCACCTGCGCGTTGGCTCGCAATACACGAGCCATGCCGCACAATCTCTCGGTCAAAATCGGGTTGCGTTTGTGGGGCATCGCCGAGGAGCCTTTCTGGCCGCGCCCGAAAGGTTCGGCGAGCTCGCGTATTTCGGTGCGTTGAGCGCCCCTTATTTCGAGTGCCATCTTCTCCATCGTCGAGCCGAGGATGGCGAGCGTGGACAGCGCTTCGGCGTGACGGTCTCTCTGGACGATCTGGGTCGAAGCGAAGGCCGGGGTCAGTCCCAATTCCGGCAACGTCAGCGCCTCGACTTTCGGGTCTATGTTCCCATACGAACCGACCGCCCCGGAAATTTTGCCGACCGCCGCCGCTTCTCTCGCATGAAAGAGGCGATCCAGGTTTCTCTCCATCTCGAAGGCCCACACGGCGAGCTTGTGCCCCAGAGTCGTCGGCTCGGCGTGTACCCCATGCGTCCGCCCGGCCATCACCGTCTCCCGGTGTTCGAGGGACATCTCCGCGAGGAGGATCGCGAGTTTCCTGACTTCCCCGATGATGAGGTCGAGGGAATCGCGCAGTTGCAACGCGCCCGCCGTGTCCAGAACGTCCGAGCTCGTCAGACCGAAATGGAAGTGGCGCGAGACCGGAGAGTCCACCCTCTCCGCCACCGCCGAGACGAAGGCTATGACGTCGTGGTTCGTCTCGGCTTCTATTTCGTGGATTCTCTCCACCGTGAAGTCCGCTTTCTCGGCGAGTTCCTCGACCTCCCCGGAGGGTATCTGTCCCAGCTTCGCCCGCGCCCGGCAGACAGCTATCTCCACCTTCAGCCAGTTGCGATACTTCGCTTCGTCGGTCCAGATCGCGCCGATCTCCGGGAGGGTGTAGCGTTCGATCAAAGGCTATCCCAGCCTCTCCGCGAGTTCAGAGTCTGATAGCGCGAGAATTTGCGCGGCGAGGATGGCGGCGTTCGTCGAGCCGTTGACGGCGACGGTGGCTACCGGAACCCCGGAAGGCATTTGCACGGTGGCCAGAAGAGCGTCGAGACCGTTGAGATGTCCAGCCGCGATCGGCACTCCGATGACCGGCAAATTCGTGCGTCCGGCCACGGCGCCCGCCAAATGCGCGGCCATCCCGGCGGCGCAGATCACGACTTTTACGCCCCGCTCTCTGGCGGTGGACGAATATTCGGCGACGGCGTCGGGGTTTCGGTGGGCGGACTTGACTTCGAGTTCGTGTTCGATCCCCAATTCTTCCAGCTTCGCGGCGCATTTCTCCATGACGGGGAGGTCGGACTTGCTTCCGACGAGGATGCCTACTCGGGGTGTACCCTTCGGGTTCAAAAGCCCTCCAGCTCTATCGCTTCCAGGGCAATATCCGTGCGGTACTGCATGCCTTCGAAGTGGATCGCCTCGACGGCGGCGTACGCGCGGGCGCGGGCTTCGATGACGGTAGCCCCCGTCCCGACGATGTTCATGACCCGACCTCCCGCCGTGTAAAACTTCCCGTCCCTCTCCGAGGTCGCCGCGTGATAAACGTAGACCCCGGAAGGAAGCTCATCCAGACCCGAAATTTCGTCCCCCGAATGGGACGACTCCGGATAGCCTTCGGAGGCGAGCACGACGCACACGGCCTTGTCCGCCGACCAGACGATCTCGCGTCCGGCGAGGGTGCCGTCCTCCGTGGCGAGCATGAGCTCCAGTAGGTCGGTCCCGAGGCGCGGCAGGACTACCTGGGTCTCGGGGTCTCCGAAGCGGCAGTTGAATTCGAGGGCTTTCGGGCCGTCGTCGGTGACCATGACGCCCGCGTAGAGAAGGCCGGAGTACGGAGCCCCGATGAGGGCGAGGTGATGAAGCGTCGGCTGGATGATGTCCTCCAGTATCGCCTGGTAGGTGGGTGGTCTCATCCACATCAGGGGCGAGTACGAACCCATCCCGCCGGTGTTCGGCCCCTCGTCGCCATCGAAGATCCTCTTGTAGTCCTGAGCCGGAAGGAACGGCAGGATGTCCTCCCCGTCCGTGATGACGAAGATGGAGGCTTCCCGCCCTTCGAGGCACTCCTCGATGACGATCCTGCTTCCTGCGTCCCCGAACTTCCCCCCGAAAGCCGCCCGAACCGCCTCCTCGGCCTCTTCCTGGTTTTCGGCGACGGTCACGCCCTTGCCGGCCGCCGCGCCGTCGGTCTTCACGACGATGGGGTATTCGTCTTTCCGATGGAGGCAATCTATGGCCGCGCGTTCGCGGTCGAAGACCTCGAAGCGGGCCGTGGGGACGCCGGCGTTCCGCATCAGCTCCTTCGAGAAGACCTTCGAGCCTTCGATCCTGGCGGCGGCCCGCGAGGGGCCGAAGACGCGAAGTCCCTCCTCCCAGAAGCATTCGGCGATGCCCCCGATGAGCGGGACTTCCGGTCCCACGACGGTCAGGTCTATGCTCTTCTCTTTGGCGAAGTCGCGCAGGGCGATGAGGTCATCGTCCGGGATGTCCGCCGTTTCGGCGATGCGGGCGATGCCGGGGTTTCCGGGGGCGGCGTACATCTCCGGCTCGAAGCGGCTCGCGGCGAGTGTTTCGACGAGGGCGTGTTCCCGGCCTCCGCTGCCGACGACGAGGACCCGCACTCTCTACGCCCCGATCTTCTCGACTATCGCCTGCTCGCGCTCGGGGCCGACGCTGATCATGCACAGAGGAGCCCCCACTTCGGCCTCGACGTACTCAACGAAGTCCCGCGCCGCATCCGGCAAGTCTCCCCGCATCCGACACCCCGTTATGTCCTCCCCCCAACCGGGCAATTCTTTATAGACCGGCCTCGCATGATGAAGGTCCGTCTGGTGCATCGGATACCCGTCGAAACGCTTTCCGTCGATCTCGTACCCGACGCAAACATTGACCTGATCCACGGCCGAAAGCACATCCAGAAGCGTGACGGCGACGTGGGTTATACCGTTCATCTCGGCGGCGAATTTTATTGCGGGGAGGTCGAGCCACCCGACGCGCCGCGAGCGTCCGGTCGTGGTCCCGAACTCGCGTCCGATCTCCCGGATCGCATACCCGGTTTCGTCGAAAAGCTCGGTCGGCATCGGGCCGTCGCCGACGCGGGTGGTGTACGCTTTGGTGACCCCCACGATCTGGTCGATGTACTTCGGCGGGATGCCGGACCCAACCACCGCTCCGCCGATCGTGGGGTTCGAGGAAGTGACGAACGGATACGTCCCGTGGTCGTTATCCAAAAGCGTCGCCTGTCCGCCTTCGAGGAGGACTTTCTCCCCCCGTTCGAGCCCCTCGCGCAGCATCGCGCCGGTGTCGGCGCACATCGGGGCGAGGAAGTCCCGGTACGACTCCAGCCACGCCACCAGTTCCCTGACGTCGTAAGAGCTTTCGCCGTAGACGTTCTCGAAGACGTGGTTCTTCTCCCGCAGAGTCGCCTTTAGCTTGTCCCGCAAAATCCCTTCGTCGAACACGTCCTGAACGCGGATGCCGCTCCTCGCCACCTTGTCCTCGTACGTCGGGCCGATACCGCGGTTCGTCGTGCCGATCCTGGCGGCCCCGAGGGCTATCTCCCGGTGAGAATCGAGGGCGATGTGGTACGGCATGATGAGGTGCGCCCGACCATCGACCCTGATGCGCTCCCTCGCGTCCAAACCGCGCGCCTGAAGCGCCTCGACCTCCTGCTTGAGGACCTGGGGATTGACGACGACCCCGTTGCCGATGGTGCAAACGACGCCCTCGCGCACGATCCCCGACGGAACCAGGTGAAGCTTGAACTCCTCTTCTCCAACCCGAACCGTGTGCCCCGCGTTGTTCCCACCCGAATAGCGCGACACGTAATCCACGTCGTGGGCCAGCACGTCACAGACACGTCCTTTGCCTTCATCCCCCCAGGCCAGCCCGAGAACGACCGTGGCCGTCAAGAGGGCACCTTCCTTTCGTTTTCATGCGAGGCCTTTATGGGATTACGCGGCTCCGCGAGGCTATGGAAACCTCGTGAAGAGCAGGGAGTAGTATTTGTCTTTTCCCTACTCCCCACTCCCCACTCCCTGTAGTTAAGAGCGAAGCGACCTTGCGCGAGGTAGGCCGAGCCACGGTCGGGGAATACCTTTCCGGGACCGACGCTCTCTGCCACGTTTCGCAGAGTAGCACACAGGTGCCGGGATTTGAATCGGGCGTTAAATCAGGAGCTTTGCGCGTTCGATCACGCATACACCAAGTGCGCGAACCATGCGACACGAAGCGCGACTTCCCTCAACTCCCCTGCTCCACAACATCCTGGAGCCGCTGCTGCAAGGTCTGGCCCGAAAGTGAATACAAGTTCGGTCGCGCCGCTCTCCCTCCGCCTCCGCAAGCCGTCGCCCCGAACATCACCGCTCCGGCAAAGGAAGCGCCGCCGATCTTCAAGAACTCCCGGCGGTTGAGCGCCCGCCGACCATCGCGATTCCTTCGCATCCCACTCCTCCTCCGCGAAATCCCCTTCGACCGGAGTCTATGTGTTTTTCCCGGACTGCCTCACGTAGAGACGTAGCATGCCACGTCTACTCGAAGAGCGTGACCGGCTCGTCGTAGCGCCGGATGCGGTTCTCGCGCTGGCGGCTCTCGATCAGGGACTCTAGCTCGGCGCTGGCGGAGTCGGCATCGCCCTTCTTCAAAAAATCCAGCGGGAAGCAAACGCCGAGGATGCGTCGGGGAACGCGAAAGCGGGTGATTCCGGCGGGAAGGACGGTGTTTCCGGCGACGATCTCCACGAGTTCCGCCATCGAGAACGAGCGGTATCGAATGAGGATCTCACCGTCCGAGAGCGAGACCTTCTCGTCCGGCTCCACGCGGGTGACGACCGAGCCTTCGGAATAAAGATTTTGGAGCCTCCAGAGGAGGGCGACCTCCAGAGATAAATCCTTCTCTCTCGTCGAAACGACGAGGCGTTCGCCGCCAAAGACCTCCACCTCCGCCAGAAAGTCGTCTCCGGAGTCTTCGAGGTCTTCGATCCCGTTCAGAGCCTCGAGGTTCGAGCCCGTCAGGAGGTGTTGCCAGCTCTCGGTTCGGTTGGGCAGCTCGACCTCCTGGATCAGGGCGAGGGAACACCCGAGGTCTTTCAGAGCATGAACCCGATGGGCTCCGTCGAGAACGAGGAAGTCATCGCCGTGAGCCGAAACGATGACCGGGTTCGACTGGACGCCCTCGGACCTCACGCGCTCCTTCAACCGCGAAAGGCGTTCCGGGTCGTGCGCCTCGTGAAGCATCAAACGAGAAAGACCCGCGATCCGCAGCCCATCGAGTTCGGAAGCGTACGAGATCAACGACTAAGGCTTTCGTCGAAAAAGCTGGCCGGCCGAAATGCTGACAAGCTGAAACGCCGCGACTCGCGTCCCCGCTCTACGGGTCTCCTCCGCGTCGGCCCCAGAGGAAGTCCAGAAGCACGAAACCGCCGAAGAAAAAGGTGGCGATAACGACAAAGAACCCGATTATGCTGATGAGCAGGAAAATAGTGTCCAAAACGTCCTCTTTCAGCCTTTGTACTCAAAACAGAGTCGGGACGGCCGGATTCGAACCGGCGACCACTCGGCCCCCAGCCGAGTGCGCTACCAGACTGCGCCACGTCCCGACGCTTCTCCAAATCATAGCATAACCCAGATCGCCCCCGAAGCGGTCTCAACTCGTCCCGTAGGCGGCAACCAGGGTTATTAAAGAATGTTAGCTTGTACGGCGGGAAGCCCCCGCCGTTCATGGCGGGGATGATAGCCGCCACTCACGACAACCTCCAAAAGTCCGCTCACTCAGCCTACGCAATGCACTACCACCTGATTTTCTGTACGGCATGCCGGGCCAAAGCCATAACGGAACCCGTCGGGGAACGGCTCAAAGACATCGTGGAAGAGTTGATGCCGAATTTCGGGGCTGCTCCGGTGGCGCAAGAAACCGACCTCGACCACATCCACATCCTGTTTTCCACGAAGCCTTCGACGGAGCTCACGAAGCTCATCAACTCCCTCAAGGGCGTTACGGCGCGGCGTATAAGGCAAGAGTTCCCGGAGACGAGAAAGCATTTGCGGGGAGATAAGTTTTGGTCTCCCTCGTACTGCCTCATCACAACCGGGCAAGCGTCCATAGACGTTCTCAAACAGTACATAGATTCGCAGGGGAGGAAATGAGGCTGTCCTACCGCTACAGGCTGTACCCTACGGCTTCTCAGGAAGCGAAGCTGGAAGAGTGGCTTGAATCTCTGAGGCTTCTCTACAACTTCGCTCTCGCCGAACGAAGGGACGCCCGCGAAGCCGAGAAGCGGTCGGTCTCCGTTTACCAACAGAAACGGTCTCTGCCCAGCCTCAAGCAACGCTTTGAACGCTACGCGGGGATACACTCTCAGGTTTTGCAAGATGCCTTGTTCCGGCTCGACAAGGCGTTCAAGCGGTTCTTCGAGGGGAGCGGTTATCCCAGGTTCAAGGCGAAAGAGCGGTATCGCTCGTTCACCTACCCACAAGCTCCGGCGTTCCGGGTTCTCGA
>JBOHBL010000149.1:0-5721 GCA_050698295.1 Rubrobacteraceae bacterium
GAAGGATTCGGCGAACGATGCCGCAACCATCGAAGAGCCGACGACAAAAGGCGTCAGGGCGTCGCCCGCGGCGCGGCGGGCGGCGAGGGAGCGTGATCTCGACCTTTCGGAGATTTCAGGCTCCGGGCCGAACGGACGGGTCTACCTCTCGGACGTCGTGAACTTCGAGGCAGAAGTCCCGGACACAGCGGATATGGCGGCGAACGGCTCCGGAACTAGCGCGCCCGAAGCGCCCGACGTCGCGGGCTATCGCCGGGAGGCGCTCTCGCGGGTGCGGAAGATCGGGGCGGACAGGACCCAGCGGAGCTTCGCGGAGGTTCCGCATTTCTATCTGAGGCGAGACCTCGACTCCGGGGGACTTGTGGAATTGCGAGAGAAGTTGAAATCGAGGTTGGATCCGGCGCCGTCTTTGAACGACCTGATCTCCTTCGCCGTCTGCCGCACCCTCGAACACCATCCCCACCTGAACGCCCGCTACGATTCGGGAGACCTCGTCATAAGCGAGGCCGTGAACCTCGGCGTCGCCGCCGCCACCGACCGCGGTCTCGTCGTCCCGGTTATAAAGAGCGCGGACAGCCTCCGTCTTCACGACCTCGCCGTGAGGACGCGGGAACTCTTCGAAAAGGCGCGGGAAGGAAAGCTGGCGCGAGAAGACCTCACGGGCGGGACGTTCACCATCTCCAACCTCGGCATGATGGGCATAGACTCCTTCGACGCAATCATCAACCAGCCCGAGGCCGCCATCCTCGCCATCGGACGGCTGCGTACCGCGCCGGAGTGGAGCGGTGGAGAATGGCTGCCGCGGCAGGTCATCTCCGCGACGCTTTCCGTGGACCATCGGGTCGCCGACGGAGCCGACGGGGCGCGTTTTCTGGCCGACCTGCAGGCCGCGCTCGCGGATTGGGAGTTGCTGCTTTGAAGGTCGAAAAGAACGCGGTCCTCACCTGCTCGGAGTGCGGAGCGGAAGGCGAACACGAGCTGCTCTACCTCTCCGGGCACCTGTGCGCCAGCCGGTGCGTCAACTGCGGCGGAACCCACGTCTACTCCGGCCACATCTATACCGAGTACGTTCAGGACGTCGCCGAGAGGACATGGCGGCTTCCGGGCAAATTCGCCGGAGAAGTCGCGCGAAACCCCTTCGGCGTCGTCCGATGGCCCATCAAAGCCGTCCGCAAACCCTTTGGCCTCATAAAGGAGATCTCTCAGGTGACCGCCTTCGAGCGCGGCCGGCGTTCTCACGCCCCGAGACGCCGCGGATAAAGCCGGGGTCCGGCTCGCGCCTCCAGGTCGGGACGGGGTTCGAGGTCCGTCCTCATCACCACCCGTCCTTCTGAGTCCTTGATCGCGACCGCCCTCACGTCCTGCCTCAGCACGGCCCCGTTGAGCCTGCACTCGACCGGCGCGTCCTCGACGCCGACGAAGGTGCCGGCGCTGGCCGTGTCGCCGTCCTCGCGCCGCAGGTCGACGGCGTACACCTCGCCGGGTTCCAGCCCCTCGACCTCCAGCACGACCTCGGTGCCCCAGGTGTGCGCGACGAGAAACGCCTCTTCCGAAACTCCGGCGGGCTCCCCGACAAAGGCTATCGGCTCTTCTTCGCCGAGACCGGGAGGCCCTTGAGGAGCGGAGAAGAAGATGCCGAGACCGACCGCGCCGGCCAGCAGCGCGGCGGCGACCGCGAGACCGGCCACGAACTTGCGCCGCCTTCGGTTCCCTCTTTCGGGGAACACCGCGGCCGCGATCCTGTCTTCGAGTTCCGGCGACGGTTCTTCGGAGATGGGGCTCTCCTCAAGGCCCGCCCGGTATCTGGCGCCGGCCTCTTCGAGGATCGAGACGACCGCGCGAAGCTCGGCCTCTTCCCGCCGGCAGCTCGCGCACGCCCCCAGGTGGCTCTCCAGCTCGGCGCGTTCGGAAGCGTCGAGAGAGCCGGGGTCCAGAGCATGGGCTCCGAGCAGCTCTCTGAAGCGTTGATGCTCGTCAGGCATCGTAAGAGTATCCCATCTCTTCGAGGGCGAGTCGAAGAGCCTTCAGGGCGTAGTACATCCGGCTGCGGAGGGTTCCGGGGTTCACGCCCATCTCCTCGGCGACTTCGGCGTACGGACGGTCGCGAAAGTGGACCTCGAAGATCACGCGCCGGTGGTCCTCGCTGATGCGCCCGAGAGCGTCCTCGATCTGTATCGAGAGGATCGCTCTTTCGGCGGGGTCTTCCATGCTATTCACGTCCGCCGCGTCCTGGTGTTCGGGATTCCCGGCGGGAGGACGAACTGGCCGGACGGACCTCGCCCTCGCGGCGTCCACGATCAAGTTGCGCGCGATGGAGAAGAGCCACGTCCGGCGCGAGGCGCGTCCGGAGTCGAAGCGCTCCCCGGCCCGCCACGCCCGCACGAAGGTTTCCTGCACGACCTCCTCCGCGAGCCCCCGGTCCCCAAGCGCCCGATACGCCATCCCGAACAAACCCCGCCCGTGCTCGGCGTATTCCCGGCGCAACCGAGCCTCTTCCCCTCCGCGTCCGCTCATGGGACGCCTCCGCAAGGCTCTTTTCCACCACTACTCCTCACTTCTCGCGCTCCTCTTCCATCAGCCGGGAAGCCCGTGCGAAACCAGGCTTCCCGGCGGGTCATACGTACCGGATCCCAAAAGAGTTCGAAGAGACTCGAAAACTCCTCTCTGTAACCCCATGATACAAGCGAGGCCGAACCCCGGCTACACCATATGAGTCCGCTCCTCCATCGTCCGAACGAACATTTATCGTCGTCCGGGTGGCTACTTTTTCGGAACTTTCCCACGCCTTTGAACGTGAGACGCATCCGGCTCGTATTGCCTTTTAGTGATGGGCATCACGTGGTGAGGTGAAAAGCTCGTGGATCAGGGGGTGAAGCCGCTGGGAAGGGGAAATGGACGACTCGAAGCCGAAGGGGCAAACCGGCGCGGCTCGTATGCCAAACGCGACCGCCCAGAGGGAAAGGAACAGAGCTTTTGAAGCATTCGATCAACAAGCGGACGCTGGCCTGCGGGTTGGCGGCCTCGGCCGCGGCGATGGTCCTGCTCGCCGTGACCGGGTCGGGCGCCGTCGCCGGGACGAACGGGCCTGTTGCGCCCGAAGAAGTGTACGCGCTAACCAATGACGACGTGCTGCTCGAGTTCGACGGCAACAACCCCAACAACGTGGAAAGAACCGACATCACGGGCCTGCGGGGCAACGAGAGCCTCGTCGGCATAGACTTCCGCCCGAGCAACGCCGTGGGCGCAACTCCCGGGACCGTGGGCGCGCTCTACGGCGTCGGCGACAAGAGCAACATCTACATCATAGACGAGGATACGGGCGCCGCCGAACGTGTCAGCCAGCTCAACGATAGCGAAACCGGCGACAGGCTGGATCTGATGGGCAACAACTTCGGCGTGGACTTCAACCCGACCGTCGACCGGCTCCGCATCGTCAGCAACACCGAACAGAACCTCCGGGTCAACGTGGACAACGGCGACACCATCGTCGACGGGGATCTCTCCTATGTCGAAGGGGACCAGAACGAGGGCGAGAACCCCGGCGTGACGGCCGTCGCCTACACGAACAACCAGCCGACCGCGATTGGCGGCAGCACCGAACTCTACGACATAGACGCGAGCCTCGACATCCTGGCGCAGCAGGTCGACGCCAACGCGGGCGATCTGGCAACCATCGGTCCGCTCGGAGAAAACGTCAAGATGATCACCGGCTTCGACGTCGTCACCACGACCCTTGACGGCGACCAGGCGTTCGCGGCGCTTCAGAGGAAGGGAGTCAAGGCCTCCGGATTCTTCAGCGTGAACCTGGACACGGGTGAAGTAAGCAGCATGGGCAGGATCGACGGCCCCCGCACGAAGGTCAATGGTCTCGCCATCCCCATAGAGGGGAGTATCAACGGGTAAGCGAATAAGCAGAACGGAATCCGGCCAGACCCGATATCAAAAAGGCGGCTCCCCGAAGATTGGAGGAGCCGCCTTTTCGCGTTCGCTTTTCGCGTTCGTTCTTTTTTCTAGCGCGGAGCCATCCGGATGGCCCCGTCGAGCCGGATCACCTCTCCGTTTAGCATCTCGTTTTCGATGATGTGTCCGACGAGCGCGGCGTATTCTTCCGGTCGTCCGAGCCGCGAGGGGAACGGGACCTGCCCCCCGAGCGACTCGCGGGCGGCTTCCGGCAAACCGGCGAGCATCGGGGTCTCGAAGATGCCTGGGGCTATCGTCATGACCCGGATGCCGTGCTGCGCCATCTCGCGGGCGATGGGCAACGTCATCCCCACCACGCCGCCCTTCGAGGCTGCGTAGGCGGCCTGTCCGATCTGACCGTCGTAGGCCGCCACCGATGCCGTGTTCACGATGACGCCGCGTTCTCCGGCCTCGTTCGGCTCGTTCTCGATCATCTTCTCCGCAGCGAGGCGTATGACGTTGAAGGTCCCGACGAGGTTGATCCGAACCGCTTTCTCGAACGACTCCAGCGAGTGGACGCCCCTCTTCCCCACTACTTTCTCGGCCGGACCGATCCCCGCGCAGTTGATAACGCCCCGCAGTTCGCCAAAAGCGTCGCGGGCCGCATCCAGAGCTTCCTTGACGCTCTCCTCGTCGGTCACGTCCGCGCGGACGAAGCGGGCGGCGTCTCCGATGTCTCCGGCCGTCTCCTCCCCGGCTTCGTCGTTCACGTCGGCAAGCACGACCTTCGCGCCGCTTCCGGCGAGCAGCCGCGCCGTCGCCGCCCCCAGCCCCGACCCGCCGCCGGTGATAAAGAAAACGCTGTCCTCTATTTTCAAGTCGTTGTCCTCTCTGCGTTTGGTGGATAGCTGTCGCGTGGCTTACGCCCTGTTGCGCTCTTCCTCGGCGAGGACGCGGCGCAGGAGTTTGCCGACCGCGCTCTTGGGAAGCTCCTCTCTGAACTCGATCTCCTTGGGCACCTTGTACGAGGTGAGGTTCTCCGCGCAATATTCCATGAGATCCTCCTCGCCCACGGAACTCTCCGGCTTCGTCACGACGAACGCCTTGACAACTTCGCCCTTTCTCTCGTCGGGCATCCCGACGGCGACGGCTTCGACGACTTCGGGGTGCTGGTAGAAGACCTCTTCGACCTCTCGCGGGTAGACTTTGTAGCCCGCGACGTTGACCATGTCCTTTTTGCGGTCCACGACGTAGAGGTAGCCCTCCTCGTCCATCCGGGCGATGTCGCCGGTGTAGAGCCATCCGTCTCGCAGCGCGTTCTCCGTCTCCTCGGGCATCCGCCAGTAGCCCTTCATCACCTGCGGACCTCGCACAACGAGTTCGCCCGGCTCGCCAAGTTGCACGTCTTCTTCTCCCGTTTCGACGTCGACGATGCGAACGTCGGTGCCCGGTATCGGGACGCCGATGGTGCCGCCCCTCGGACCCCGCAGGTACGTGTTGAACGAGACCGGAGCCCCCTCGGAGAGGCCGTAGCCCTCCCAGATCGGGCGCCCGGTTCGCCGCTCGAAGGAGTCGAGCAACCCCACCGGCACGCTCGCCCCGCCGGAGGTGTAGAGGAGGACTCTATCGAGGCCATAACTCTCCATCTCCGGGTAGCTGTGGAGGGCCATATACAAGGTGGCGACGCCCGCGAGCATGACCGGTTTTTCGTCCCGGATCATCCGCATCATCTCGTCCGGCTGGAACTTCGGCACGAGCAGCATGTTCCATCCGTGGCGGATCGAGAACAGCATCACCATCGTGGAACCGAAGATGTGAAAC
>JBOHBL010000150.1:0-4357 GCA_050698295.1 Rubrobacteraceae bacterium
ACTCATCCTCGTCGTGCTCCGAGGCCAACCACTCCTCCATTTCCGCGCGAGAGCTTTGCAGACGCGCGGCGGATACGTAGCGGGCGCTTGGCCCGAGATCCACCCAGGCGTCGAAGACTTTGTAGAGTTCGCCCTCGCTCGTCATGGCGAATGCCCTGGCTACCTCTCCCTCCTGGGCGACCAAGTCGAGGACGTTCTTTACGCCCTCGGGATCCAGCGGCGTCGTGAAGTCGTTGACGCGCAAAGCGACCCAGCCTGAGCGGATTGCCTTGAGGACGTGGTTGATATTGCTCAGATCCTCGTCTTCCACCTTCGGGGGATAGACAAACTCGGCGCCGGTTGCCCGACCGATCTCGTCCAGAGCTTCGAGGAAACGCAGCATGCCCTCTGTCTCGTCCTTCTCTGCCGGATCCAGGGGCAACCGCAAGAGCTCGAGCCTCAACTCTTCCGGCTCCAGGCGTGTAAGGTACAGTGTCCCCTCCTCCCCATACAACGCGCAGAGAAAGCGGGCGTAGGAGAGCGCCCTACTAGTCGGCAGACCCGCGTAACGCACGTTGAAATTGATCGCAGCCTGTCCGTCGGGCCGAGCATCCAGTATGAACTCGAAGCCCTGCACACTCTCGGGAGTATGCAAACGGAAGCCCGGGGCCGCCTCGGGATCGAACTTCAAAGGCAAGTCGAGCGAGACGGAACCGCTCCCGTCCTCCACGGTAAGGCGGCATCGCGCGGGTCGGGCTAGCGAGAGCGCCTCCTCGACGACGCGACGCGCCAACGCCGGCGGCAGCGCGGACTCCAGGTGCGCGGTCCGCTCCGTGGGAAGGTCTCGCCGGTTTAGGAGCTGCCCGTCCTCCGGCCCTTCGGCAGAGCGGTTCAGTTCCCCGGACGGTAGCTCTAGTTGGGGCGCGCTCATGCCCGGATTCTACCTTACCCCCAGATCGAGTGAGAAGTCGCAGCGACGGGCCCGCTGAACCTGAAACCTCGATCTCGTAGCCCGGCTCGCCAGAGACGAGCCGCTATAATTCGCGTGAGGGGCAAGCGATCCGGAGAGGGAACGAATTTTGATCACCCCCGAAAGCCGGGCGAGAGTGAAGATCGACCGCATGCTCGAAGCCGCCGGATGGAGCGTTCAGGACATGAAGTCCTTCGACCCCACCGCAGCGACGGGCGTGGCCGTGCGCGAGTTTCCTCTTTCCTCCGGTTTCGCGGATTATTTGCTTTTCGTGGACCGGAGGGCGGTCGGGGTGATCGAGGCGAAGAAGGCGGGGGTGCCTTTGAGCGGCGTGGAGGCGCAGTCGGAGAGGTACACTGGCGGGCTTCCCGAGTGGGTGCGGCGCGTGGACGACCCGCTTCCTTTCGTTTACGAGAGTACCGGGACGGAGACGCGCTTTCGGGACGCGCGAGACCCGGAGTTTCGTTCCCGGAGGGTTTTCTGGTTTCATAAGCCACGGACGCTCGATGCGTGGTCGAGGGAGAGCGTGACCCTGCGGGCGAGGTTGAGGGAGATGCCGCCGCTCGCGACGGCGGGGCTGAGGGAATGTCAGGTGGAGGCGATCTCCGGTCTGGAGCGGTCGCTGGCGGAGAATCGTCCGCGCGCCCTCATTCAGATGGCGACCGGGAGCGGGAAGACGTACACGGCGGTGAGCGCCGTGTACCGCCTCATAAAGCACGCCGGGGCGAGGCGGGTTCTTTTTCTGGTGGACCGGGCGAACCTCGGGCGGCAGACGCTCAAGGAGTTTCAGCAGTACGCGACGCCCGACGACGGCCGGAAGTTCACCGAACTTTATAACGTCACGCAACTCGCGGGACGGAACGTTGACCCAGTGAACAAGGTTTGTATTTCGACGATTCAGCGTATGTTCTCCATTTTGCGCGGCGAGGAGATGGATGAGGAACTCGACGAGTCCTCCTTGAACGAACTCGCGTCCGCCGGGGAGCGGGAGAAGGAGGTTTCGTATAATTCGCGGGTTCCCGTGGAGACTTTCGATTTTATCGTGGTGGATGAGTGTCACCGATCCATATACAACGTTTGGCGGCAGGTTTTGGAGTATTTCGATGCGACGCTCATCGGGTTGACGGCGACGCCCTCGAAGCAGACGCTCGGGTTTTTCAATAATAATCTGGTTATGGAGTACGGGCATGAGCGGGCGGTGGCCGATGGGGTGAACGTCGGGTACGACGTGTACCGGATAAAGACGGAGATCGGGGAGCTCGGGGGGAGGATAGACGCCGGTTTTTACGTGGACTACCGGGACAAGGCGACGAGGGAGGTTCGCTGGCAACGCCTCGACGAGGAACTCGAGTTCACCGCGAGGGAACTCGACCGGAGCGTGGTCGCCAGGGACCAAATACGGACGGTCGTTCGGACGTACCGGGATAGACTGCCGATGGATCTTTTTCCCGGTCGCGAGGGGGTTCCGAAGACGCTCGTTTTCGCCAAAGACGACACGCATGCCGAGGACATTGTGGAGGTCGTGAGGGAGGAGTTCGGGAAGGGGAACGAGTTTTGCAAGAAGATCACGTACCGGACGGCGGAGAAGCCGGAGGAGCTTATAAACTCGTTTCGGAATTCTCCGATGCCGCGCATCGCGGTGACGGTGGACATGATCTCCACCGGCACGGACGTGAAGCCCCTCGAAGTCCTCATCTTCATGCGCGACGTGAAGAGCCAGCATTATTACGAGCAGATGGTCGGGCGCGGGACGCGGACGATCTCCGAGACGGATCTTAAAGCCGTCGTGCCGGGCGCGACGCGGAAGACGCACTTCGTTCTCGTTGACGCCGTCGGGGTCTCCGAGAGCGCGAAGGGGACGGACGTGCGTCCGCTCGAGAAGAAGCCCGGCGTCGCCTTCGAGGAGCTCTTGAAACGGGTGGCCTTCGGCGGCGCGGACGCGGACGCGCTCACCTCCCTCGCGTCCCGGCTCTCGCGGCTCGACCGGACGCTCGACGAGAAGGATCGGGCGGGGATCCGGGCTGCCTCCGGCGGGAAAGAAGTGCCGGAATTGGCGAACGGACTTCTCTCCGCCGCGGACCCGGACGCGCACGCCGAACGCGCGAAAGCGGATCACGGGACGGACTCGCCGACGGAGGCGGAGTTGCGGGAGGCGGCGCGGGCGATGGCGGACGAGGCGACGAGGCCGTTCGGGAGTCCGGCGCTGCGGGAGGCTCTCGCGCGGACGAAGAAGAGGAACGAGCAGGTAATTGATACGGTGAGCGAAGACCGGGTACTCTACGCGGGTTACGACTACGACCGGGCGGGGCAGATGGTTACGGACTTCGAGAAGTTCATCGAGGAGAACCGCGACGAGCTTTTGGCGCTTCAGATCATTTTCAGCCGTCCGTATGGGGAGCGGCGTCTCACGCTCGCCGCCGTCCGGGAACTCGCGGAGGCTCTCGAACGACCTCCCCGGCATTTGTACGCGGAGAACTTGTGGAGGGCGTACGAGCGGCTGGAGAAGGCGAAGGTGAAGGGAGCCTCCTCCGAGAAGCTCCTCACGAACATCATCTCGCTCGTGAGGTTCGCCGGCGGGGAGAGCGAGGTCCTCGAACCGTACCCGGAAGGGGTCGAGCGCCGCTTCGAGGCGTGGCTCTCGGGACAGGGGGACCGCTTCGGGGCCGAGCAGATCGAATGGCTCACGATGATAAAGGATCACGTCTCGACCTCCCTCACCATCGAGCCGGAAGACCTCGGAGAAGCCCCGTTCTCCCGGAAAGGCGGAAAGCTGAAAGCCAGAAAACTCTTCGGGCCGGAATTGCCGAAACTGCTCGACGAACTCAATGAGGCGCTCGCCGCATGACGGAAACGGTCGTTTCTTCGACAATCGAAACCACCGGGCTTCCCGAAAGTTGGGAAGAGGTCACGCTGTCGGACATCGGGATCATCGCCTCCGGGGGAACGCCGAAAACCAAAGACCCATCGAACTTCGACGGCGAGATTCCGTGGATCACCCCGGCGGATTTGTCGGGATACACAAAGAAGATGATCTCCGGCGGCAAGCGAAGCATTTCCCGGAAAGGTCTCGAAACCTCTTCGGCGCGTCTCCTTCCGGCGGGTACGGTACTTTTCTCGTCGAGAGCGCCCGTCGGCTACGTCGCCGTAGCGGAAGGTCCGATTTCGACGAATCAAGGATTCAAAAGCCTGATTCCCGGCGAAGGCGTGTTCAATGAGTTCGTTTACTATTATCTCAAGGCGAGCAAGCAACTGGCGGAAAGCTATTCCAGCGGCACGACGTTCCGCGAGCTTCCCGCGAAGGCATTCGGCAGATTGCCCATTCCTCTCCCCCCACTCAACGAACAACGCCGCATAGTCGAGAAGATCGAGGAACTCTTCACGAAGCTCGACGCCGGGGAGGAATCGCTC
>JBOHBL010000151.1:0-3775 GCA_050698295.1 Rubrobacteraceae bacterium
GGTCTGCGTCATGCGGGGGATCCCACTCCGCCGGTGCAGGCGGCGCCGGGTTCGGGGGTCTGCGGTCCCTGGCGGTAGGCCCGGATGAACTGCTGAAGGTCTTCGGAGTCGGCGCTTCCGACTTCCAGTTGATGTCCCCACGCGGAGGCGATGATGGGGGAGGGAAGGTCCGGGAAAGGGCTCGCGAGGATGTAAGTCTGGCCCTCGGCGATCTCCTGAATCTGGTCCACCTCACTCTGCGGGAGGTCGGTGGAGTAGGTGATCCAGACCGCCCCGTGCTCGAGAGAATGCACGGCGGTCTCGTTCCTGACGGGTTCTTCGTAGAAGCCGCAATTCTGCCACGCCGCGTCGTGCTCTCCTCCGACCGGGGGGGTCTGTTCGTAGTCCACCGCGCCGGTCACGTGTTCGCGACCGAGGTTCTCGAAGGTCTGGACGCCCGAGGGCGCTCCGCCCGGTCCCTGTTGGGTGTCGATGTAGACCAGGATCCCGAATCCGATCAGGAACACGGCGGCGATCCCTCCGACGAGGATGTAGAGTTTGTTCACGCCGCTGCGGGTCTCCGGCGCCCGGTGGATCCTACCCCTTCTCCTGGTTCCCAAAGATGGACCTCTCGTGTTCGAGGAGCGATGTTTCGCGGCTCCCATTGTCTCCCGTTTCTCCGAAATCGTAGCATATGCGATCGGGAGTTCCGTATACGTCAGGCGCGGAGGATTATATCCGATTATATCCTTCGCTCCGGTGACCGACCCTGTTCGATGGAGAGGAAGCGCTGACCGTGGGGATCATGGTCCCCGAGGTGGTCCACCTGCAAAGTCGTGTGTTCGATGCCGTAGCGGTCGCGGAGCAACTCTTCGAGTTCGCGGCGGCGGGCGTGGCAGTCTTCCTTTTTGCCGACGAGGACGTGGGCCGAGAGGGCGGGAAATCCGGAGGTGATCGTCCAGACGTGCAAATCATGGACCTCTGAGACGCCGGGAGAGGAGACCATGCTGCGCCCGACCTCCTCGACCTCCATGCCGAGAGGCGCGGCTTCGAGGAGGATGTTCACCGGTTCCTTTAAAAGTTTCCACGAGCTCGCGAGCACGAGCACGCCGATGCCGAGGCTGATCAGGGGGTCCGCGTAACTCCACCCGGTCAGGATGATGACCCCGGCAGCCAGGATCACGCCGACGGAGCCGAGCAAATCCGCCAAGACGTGACGGAAGGCTCCCTGCATGTTCAGGTTTTCTCCGGCGGAGCGGGCGAGGATCACCGCGCCCGCCACGTTGACGAGAAGCCCGACGACGGCGACGACCATCATCCATCCTCCGAGTATTTCGGACGGCTCCCGGAATCGTTGGATGGCTTCGTAGAAGATCCAGGCGGAAACCAGGACTATCGTCACGCCGTTGAAGAGGGCGGCGAGGATCTCGACCCGTTTGTAGCCGAAACTGCGGTTCGGCGTCGCGGGCCTGTCCGAAAGCCAGAAAGCGACGAGCGCGACCGCGATCGCCGCGTTGTCTGAAGCCATATGCGCCGCGTCCGCGAGAAGCGCGAGAGATCCGGTGAGCAGACCACCAACGATCTCGACGACCATGTACGTCCCCGTGAGCGCGAGTACGAGTACGAGGGCGCGTTTGTTCGTCCGCCCGTGGTCGTGGTGGGCGTGGCCTTCGCGCGTCATGGGAGGATTTTATCTCACGGCGATGATCAGGCGAGTACGCGGGCGAGGGCGCGCCAGCGAGACCGGCGGTGGCGGTAGAAAATCCCGGCGAAGAGCCGGACGAAGGGCGTCAGGTTGCCCGCCTCGATCTTTATCTCGTCGGTGTATCGGCAGCTCGTCTCCGACAACGGCTCCACTTTTATCGAGTGTTCCCATTTCGTTATCGGGCCGCCACGCTCGCGGGTCATCGCTTCGCGCTTCTCGTCGTCGAGGCGGACCACCCGGATCTCATGCCCCCACAACGGGACGATCCCGAAGAGCACGAGGCGCTCTATCTTCACGACGCCCGCGTCGCGCCACGATTTCGTCGGAAAGCTCCCCCGAACCGTGAGCAGCGGCCTCATCACGTACAAAAGGAGCTCGGTCTTTTGAAGCGTCTCCCACACGAGATAGGCCGGGGCGTCGAGTTTCGTGGACGCGGAGACGACGCTCACCGTCTTTCAATCCTCCCGGTATTGCCGCATCGCGAGCCATATTCCGAAGGCGATCTGCGAGACGCCGAGGAGGCGCATGTACTTCGGGTTCCCGGCGAAGAAGCGGGCGACCCCCTTTCCGGGGCCGACCTGCCAGAGAAGCGAGTGTTCGCGCGGGGCGAGAGCCTCGATCACGCCGTCTCCAATGGTGATGATCGCGAAAGTCTCGAGTAATCGTTTCTTCCACATACGCGCTCCTTACGACTGTTCGCCGAGGGTTATGTCGAAGGTCTGTTCGCTTCCGTCCCGGACGACCGTGAGCTCGACGGTGTCGCCGGGCGCGTGGTCGCGCAGGGCGGCGAAGAGGTCGCCGGAACCCTCTATCGGCTTGCCCTCGAAGGCGACGATCACGTCCTCCACCTCCAGGCCGGCCTCGTCGGCGGGACTTCCGGGCTCGACCTCTGCGACACCCGCTCCTCCGCTCTCCACGCCCGAGAGTCCCAGTTGCTCGGCGTCCTGCGCGCTGATGTCTATCGGGATGATCCCGATGAGCGGCCTGGAGACTTCCCCGGTTTCTATCAACTGGTCGGCGATGGAGGTCGCCGTGGACGAGGGAATGGCGAAGCCCAGGCCGGAGGTCGGCGCGCCGCCCTGGGTGACCGGCAAATAGGCGATGTTGACGCCGATGATCTCGCCTTCGCGGCCTGCCAGCGCGCCCCCCGAAGAGCCCGGAGAGATCGCGGCGTCGGTCTGGATCAGGTCCACCAGCGCCGTCTCTTGAACACCCTGCGTGAACTCCGGCGGGATCTCACGGTTGAGTCCGCTGACGACGCCCGCGGTGACCGTGGACTCAAACCCCGACGGACTCCCGATGGCGACGGCGATCCGACCGATCTCCGGCGGGTCTTCGCTGAAGCTCGCCGCCGGCAACCCGCCCCGGTCCACCTCGACGACGGCGATGTCGGTCCTGGGGTCGCCCCCAACCACCTCACCGACCTCCGTCGTCCCGTCCGCGAAGGCGACGTTGACCTCCGACGCGCCCTCGACAACGTGGTTGTTCGTTATGACGTAGCCGTCCTGACGATAGACCACACCGCTCCCGAGCCCCTGCTGCTCCTGGGTCCCGAACGGCGTGTCCTGCGCCGCTTCCACATTCACCTGAACGACGCTCGGGCTCACCTGCGAAGCGACCTGCGCCACCGGCTCCTCATCCGGGATGTCCGAAGAGGCGCTCGGCGGCGCCTGAGCCACGTTCTCGCTCCTCGGTCCCGGCTCATCACTCCTCGAACACCCAGCGACGATCGTGAGCGCACAGACCACAGCGGCAAACAAAAGAAACCCGGGCTTCAAAAACAACCTCCAATGAACGCTTAAGGCATAGCTCTCTGATCGAATTACCCATACGCGGACGAGCCGGCGCGGTTTCTCTATTCCCGCATCTCATCATCCCGAAAACGAAAGCTCAGGAAGAAAGGGCCCGGATCTCCGCCTTCACCTTCTCCTCTTCGGAGCGCAAGTGGACGAATATATCCTGAGCGAACCGCAGAGCATGCTCCTCCGGCAAATTCACCCTCCGGTTCTGGAGTACGGACTCGAGCTCCTTTATCGCCGCATCCGCCATCCCAACCATCATCTCCGCCTCTTTGAGCGTCTCCCGACGCTC
>JBOHBL010000152.1:0-5264 GCA_050698295.1 Rubrobacteraceae bacterium
GTATTTAGCTGCGCTATGGCGGGATCGGGTTTATGATGCTTGCGATACGTAGCGGCGAGGAGGCCGGCTTGGAAGACAGGACTCCGGAAGCGGAAGAAGACAGCGGGGCGGGGCGCATCCTCATCGCCGACGACCACGAGCCGACGAGGTCCAAACTCAAGAAGGTCTTCGAGGGAGAGCCGGACTTCGAGGTGGTCGCGGAAGCCTCAAACGGGCGGGAAGCTGTGAAGCTGTGCTCCGAGGCGCGTCCCGACCTGGTGCTCATGGACGTGCGGATGCCCGGGATGGACGGCATCGAGGCGACGCGGAGGATCAAGGCCCGCCACCCGCGGACGGTCGTGCTCATGGTCACGGCTTTCGAGGATCCCGACTACCTGCTGGAGGCGCTCGAAGCGGGCGCGGCGGGCTACGTGCTCAAGCACGCCGAGCCGGAGGAGTTCCTTCGGGCGGTCAGGAAGGCGCTTTCCGGGGAGTTTCCGATGGACACGGATCTCTCCTCCAGGCTGCTTAGGAACCTGGTCGGCGAGGGGCGCGTCCGGGGGGCGGAAGAGACGCCGGACCCGCCGACGGAGGTTGTCCGCGTCTGGTTGCTGGACGGCTTCAGGGTGTCGGTGGGAGATCGGACCATCGGGGAGGACGGGTGGCGGCTGAGGAAGGCGGGGAGCCTCGTGAAGCTGCTCGCTCTGGCCGAGGGCCATCGCCTCCACCGGGAGGAGATCACCGCCCTCCTCTGGCCGGATCTCGAAGCGAAGCGGGCCGCCAACAACCTCCACCACGCGCTCCACTTCGCGCGCGGGGCGCTCGAACCCGCGAACATCACCTCCCGCTACCTGACGCTCCGGGGAGACATGCTCGCCTTGTGTCCCGACGGGCCTCTGTGGGTGGACGTCGAAGCCTTCGAGGGCGCGGCGGAAATGGCCCGCCGAACTCGCGAACCCGCGGCGTACCGGGCGGCCATCGAGCTTTACGCCGGAGACCTCCTGCCAGAGGACCGCTACGAAGGGTGGGCGGAGGGTCGGCGCCGGGAGCTGCGGACGATGCGTCTCGCGCTGCTCGTCGAGCTGGCCGGGCTATACGAGGAGCGGGAGGAGTTTGATCCGGCCATCGAAGCGCTCCGGGAAGCGGTGGCGGACGAGCGGACCAACGAGGAGGCGCACCTGGGTTTGATGCGCCTCTACGCCGCAACCGGCGAGCGCCAGAAAGCGCTCCTTCAGTACGGGCTGCTCCAGCAAGTGCTCTCCGAAGACCTCGAAATAGAGCCCGACACCGATACCAAGCGCCTCCATGAGGAGATATCAGCCGACCGGTTCCCCCCGGCCCGCTCCGAGGGCCATCCGCCGGAGGAAGGAGCCGACGGCAGGCACAACCTGCCAAACGCGCACAGCAGCTTCGTCGGGCGGGAGCGGGAGATGCTGGAGATCAAACGCCTCCTGTCCATGACGCAGCTCCTCACGCTCACCGGGACCGGCGGCTCGGGCAAGACGCGCCTCGCCTTAGAGGTGGCCCGCGACCTCGTCGGAGCCTACCCGGACGGGGTGTGGCTGGCGGAGCTTGCGCCGATTGCCGACCCCGCGCTCGTTCCGCAGGCGGTCGCGAAGGCGCTCGATGTCGGCGAGCAGCCGGGGCGGCCGCTCGCCGACACGCTCTCGGACGCCCTGCGACGCAGGCGGACGCTCATAATTCTGGACAACTGCGAGCACCTCGCGGACGCCTCGGCCCGGCTCGTGGACATGCTCCTCGAAGCCTGCCCCGGACTGCGCATCCTGGCGACCAGCCGGGAGGCTCTCGGCGTCGCGGGAGAGGTCAACTGGCTGGCGCTTCCCCTCACGGCGCCGGACGAGGGGCGGCTGCCTCCGGTCGGGGACCTCGCGCGCTACGAGGCGGTGCGGCTCTTTCTGGAGCGGACCCGCTCGCGGCTGCCCGCCTTCGAGCTGACTGCGGAGAACGCCGGGGCGGTCGTGGAGGCGTGCCGGAAACTGGAGGGCATCCCGCTTGCCATAGAGCTTGCGTCCGCGAGGGTGGCGACGTTGGCGGTGGAGCAGGTCGCCGAAAGATTGAACGACTCCCTGAAACTGCTGACCCTGGGCGGCCGGACGGCGGACCCCCGCCACCAGACGATGCGGGCGACGCTGGATTGGAGCCACGACCTGCTCGACGAGGCCGAGCGGAAGCTGCTCCGGCGACTCTCGGTCTTCGCCGGCGGCTGGACGCTGGAGGCGGCGGAGTCGGTCGGCGCGGAGGGGCGGGACGACGAAATGGACCTCCTCGGCAGGCTGGTGGAGAAATCGCTCGTGGTGGCCGAAGCGAAGGCGGAAGGCGTAATGCGCTACAGGATGCTCGAGCCGATCCGGCAGTACGCGCGGGAGAAGCTGGAGGAGAGCGGTGAGCTGGAGCAAGTCCGCGGTAGGCATGCGAGGCGCTATCTGGCGCTCGGCGAGGCGGCGGAGCCGGAGTTGATCCGGGCGGGTCAATTAGCGTGGCTGGAGCGGCTGGAGACCGAGTACGGCAACCTGCGGGCGGCCCTCGATTGGTGCCTGGGCGAAGAGGGCTCCGGGGAGCGGGCGGAGACGGGTTTGCGGCTGGCAGGCGCTCTTGGAAGATTCTGGAGCACGCAAGGGCCGGGCGAGGGGCGCCGCTGGCTGGAGCGCGGCATCGCCAAAAGCGGCGCGTCGTCGAAGCCCCTGCGGGCGAAGGCGCTCGTCGAGGCGGGATTCATAGCGGTTTACCAGGGGGATCCAGGCTGCATGGCCCTGCTCGATGAAAGCCTTGCTCTATACAAAGAACTCGGGGATAGATCTGGGACGGCTATCGCGATCAGCCACCTGGGGCACGCGGTGGCCCATCTGGAAGACCACGAACGTATAAGGACGCTGCGCGAAGAAGCCGAGGCGCTGTTGACAGAGCCTTTGGACAAGCGCGGGGCCGCGCACTTGCTCCTGTTCCTCGGCATCGTCGCCCAGAGCGAGCGGGACCACGAGCAGGTCATCGTCCGGATGGAAGAGGCGCTTGCCCTGTTCCGGGAGTTCGGCGACCTTCGAGGCGCCGCCATGTCCCTCACCACGCTCGGGATGGACGCGCTGGAAAGGAAGGACGCCGCGCGGGCGGCGGAGGCGTTTACGGAGGATCTCCGGCTCCTGCGCGAGCTCAAAGACAAAGTGGGGATCGTCTACGGCCTGCTCGGGATCGCGGCGGGAGACACCTTGCGGGGGGGATCCGGCCGGGCGGCGCGCTTTTTCGGGGCCGCCGAGATCCTGCGCGAGGAGATCGGCCACCCGCCGCTCCCCCTCGAGCGCGCCCACTACGACTACGAAAGCTACGTAGCCGCCGCCCGAGCCGGGCTGGACGAAGAGTCCTTCAACGAAGCGTGGTCCGAAGGGCGGGCCATGTCCGCCGAGCAAGCCATCGAGTACGCATTGGGTACGGGAAAAGCCGCACGGGCGGAAAGGGCGGATTTTGCAGGGGCGGGTTTCAAACCCGCCCGCGCCGGAACGCCGGATACCCTCACCCGCCGCGAGCGGGAGGTCGCCCTCCTCGCCGCGCGGAACCTCACGAACCGCCGGATCGCCGAGGAGCTTTCGATCTCCGAGCACACGGTGGCGAACCACCTCCGCAAAATCCTGGACAAGCTGGGGCTGCGCTCCAGAGCCCAGATATCCTCCCGGCTCTAAACCGGGGAGCCATGGCGCCCCTCTCCCTCCCCAGGCATCGCCGGCCCGGCTTTTTTCCGGTTTTCGCCAAAGATAGTCAGGTTGACCATGCTTTCGGACCCTCCAGCTAAGAGCCAGCTAAGAGGCGCCGTCTATAGTCCGGTTGATGGCAAGAAAGCGGAATAAAAGGCTGCCTGGAATCGGCCACATGAGCGGGAAGCCCCGGCGGCCGGGAACCCTCACGGGAAGGAGAGGCGAATGAGGAGCGTATTCGGCAAGGTGATGTGAGGAGTGCATGCCTTCGAGTATATCCGAACGAACGCCGTAAAGACCACAAGAAAGCAACGAACTGGAAAGGGATGGAGATGGATGCAGCAAGGACACAAAAAGCGATGGGAAGCAAGGCGCTGGCGCTTGGCTTCTTGTTTGCGGTCTTCGTGGCGGTGAGCTTGCTGGCGAACCCGGCGCAAGCCGCCCCCACAACCTTCACCGTGGACTCCACGGCGGACACCAACCTCACGGCCTGCGACTACGCGACCGCCAACGACTGCACGCTGCGGGGCGCGATCAACGCCGCCAACGGCAACGGCAATTCCGCCGAAGTGGACACCATCGAGTTCGAGATCCCGGCGACCGACACCAACTGCGTCGCCGGCGTCTGCACAATAACCCCGGCGACCAATCTGCCGACCATCAGCCAGGCCGTGACCATAAACGGTTATTCACAAACGGGAGCGAGCGCCAACACGCTCGCCACCGGCAATGATGCCGCGCTCAAGATCGAGTTGAACGGCACCAATAGGTCGTACGGATTATCCATCGTCGCCACCGGCGGCGGCTCCACCGTTCGCGGTCTGGTCATAAACCGTGTCTCCGGTGACGGAATCCTGGTGAACTCGAGCGACAACGTCATCGCCGGCAACTTCATCGGCACCGATGCCACGGGCAACACGAGGTCCGCGAATGGTACTGGAATCAACATCGCCACCGGTGCCGACAACCTGATCGGCGGCACGACCCCGGCGGCGCGCAACGTCATCTCCGGCAACGGCAGCCTCGGCAACGTACGCCTCGGCAGCAATACGACGCCGACGGGGACCGTCATTCGCGGCAATCACATCGGCCCCAACGCCTCCGGCACGGCCGCGCTGTTGAATCAGGCGCCCGTACCCGCCATTGGCGTGTCCATCTCTGGCGCCAACGACACCGTCATCGGCGGCTCGGACGCCGACGATGGCGCGACCGACGGTAGCGTGGGCGCCCGCAACGTCATCTCGAGCAATTCCAGGGGTATCCAAATCAATCCGGGGGGCCTGGCCGGCGTGGACGTCGACGGCTTGACCATCGCCGGCAACTTCATCGGGGTGGACGCAACCGGTCTGACCGCATTGGGCAACCTCGACACCGGCGTCAGTACCGTCACCGCGAGTGAAGTCGACAACCTGACCATCGGCGGGACGGCGGCCGGAGCGGGCAACGTCATCTCGGGCAACTTCTTAGGAATTCAGGGCGGCTCGCTGAACACGACGGTGCAAGGCAACTTCGTTGGCACCGACCTTTCTGGAACGAGCGATCTGGGCAACACCACCACGGGCGTCCACGTAGCCTTAGGTGGAA
>JBOHBL010000153.1:0-1493 GCA_050698295.1 Rubrobacteraceae bacterium
GAGAGTTCGTCGGCGGGCGCTATCTTGTGGAACTCCGCCATGTTTTTAAGCGACACGCTCCTCGAAGCCGAGCCCGATCTTGTCTTCGATGGCCCGGTTCAACTTCTCGCGAAGCCCTTCGAGCGGAACCCTCGTCGTGATGTCCCCGAAGAACCCGAACACGACCAGTTTTTCAGCCTCGCGCCGAGGAATCCCGCGGCTCATGAGATAAAACAATTCCGTTTCATCGACCTGCCCCGTCGTCGAGCCGTGGGAGCATTTCACGTCGTCGGCGAGTATCTCAAGGCGCGGAAGGCTCACGGCGAAAGCGTCGTCCGTCCCGAGGATGATGTTCCGGTTCGTCTGGTACGCGTCGGTCTTCTGCGCCCCCGGCTCGACCCGAATGAGGCCGGAGAACACGGCGAGCGACTCGTCGCGCAAAGCGCCTTTGTAGAGGAGATCGGAGTGCGCGTTCGGCGCGAGGTGGTCCTGCAAAGTATGGTGGTCCACCAACTGATCCTCGTCCGCGAAGTACAGCCCGAGCATCTCCGAATCGCTCCCCGGAGCGGAGAGCCCGGCCTCGACGTTCGTGCGCGAAATCTCGGCCCCGAACGAGACGACGAGGCTGTTTATCGTGGCGTCCTTGCCGGCCTCGCTGCGGATGGTGTTGAAATGGAGGACGTTGCGCGCCCAGTTCTGGAGCGAGACGTAACGCAAATTCGCGCCCTCTCCGACGTACAACTCGACCGCGCAGTTCGAGAGCGCGAGTTCTTCGCCGCCGCTTGATGCGTACTCGTCAATGTACGTGACGTTCGCGCCGTCTTCCACGACGACGAGGGTGCGAGGGACGATGGACCCCGCGACATCGAGCCAGCGATAACTCTGAATCGGCACCTCCACCTCGACGCCGCGAGGCACGTACAAAAACGACCCGCCCGAGAACGCCGCCGCCGAGAGAGCGGCGAACTTGTCATACCCTTCCGGCACGAGCCCGAAGAGCCTGTCTTTGACGAGGTCTTCGTGTTCACGCAGCGCGGTGTGGAGGTCGGTGAGTATGACGCCTTTGGAAGCGAGTCCCTCGTCCACGCGAGAGAAGGCCGTCTCGGAATTATGCTGGACGATGAGGGCGGAGTTCTCCTCGCCCTCTTTTATGAGAGTTTGTACGGCTTGCGGCAATTCCCCCTCGCTCGCGACGCTCGGGCTGGGGGAGTACGGAATATAGTCGTCGAAGGAGAAGTCCGAGATGTCGGTGTACTTCCACTCCTCGTCGCGCAAAGTGGGCATCGGCATCGCCTCGAAAGCCTTCCACGCGGAAAGCCGCTTCTCCGTCAGCCATGAAGGTTCGTCCTTAAAAGACGATAACGCTTTCACCGCCTCAAGGCTCGCTCCCTTGTTTTTTAGAACCTCCGGCACGCCGTTCGCGTTCATATATCACCTTTCTTCGATGTCAGAACAGAGGGACGGGCTCCGAAAAAGAGGCCGCCCCGATGAAGTCGCTTCGCTCCGGTGAGTGG
>JBOHBL010000154.1:0-2189 GCA_050698295.1 Rubrobacteraceae bacterium
GGTCGCCAGTGGGCGTGAAGGACGTGCATGGCGAGCGTGATTAATCCGGATCGCTTGCTCGGCCCGGGTCGAAGTCGTGGTTCCAGGCCCACGCGAGGGCTCGCGGCAGCCCCCACTTTCCGAGGGCGGTCAGGCGCCGCCGGTCATCGAGCGCGCCGGCCGCTTCCCACGCGGGGAGCGCCAACTCGAAGGCCGTCTCCACCACGACCGCGTCTTCAAAGTCGATTTCGCCCTCGACCTCCGGGCAGGCGTTGATGTATGAGACGAGCGCCTCGGGCGAGGCGGAGGCTCCGACGCCCGCGCGCGCCAGCCCGATCACCGCCACCAGCCAGTCGGCGAGCTCCAGAGCCATGATCGCCGCCTCTTCTTCGATCTCCATCCCCGTGTCTGCGCGGATCGAGACGAAGCCCCCAACCGCGCCGAGCCAGAGCTCGACATCGTCGGCGGGCGGCTCGTCCCAACCCGCCGCCCCCATCATGTACCCGTAGGGCCACTCGTCCCCGTCGAGTCCGGCTCGTATATTGCTGGCTGCGGCGGCGAGCTCCGCGGAGGGTGGTTCGACGCCATGGAGTTCGGGGAGAGCCCCGCGCAAAATCTCGACGGCGGCCTCCTCCTCGGCTTCCATGGCGGCGAGGAACTCCTCGTCGAAATCCCAGAGCCCGAAGTCCTCCGAACCCATGCCTTCGTCCGGCTCCCCGTTTCGGTCTTTCCTCTCGCCCATCGCGATCGCCACCTCCTCGAACGGAAGCTATGATACCGAATCCGGGCGGATAGTACTCGGCGGGAGTACGGGAGTCGGGGAAAGACAAATGCGATTTTCGGGAAGCAGTCAACCGGATTCGGTGTCATACGCGAGCTTTATCTTGCAAGTTCCCTGAAGGGATGCCGTCCGGCCTCCGAAACGATAACATGAAGCATCCGAAATGAAGGAGGATGGCTCGGTGATCTTTACAAAGCTGCTCATCGCCAACCGGGGGGAGATAGCCGTCCGCATCATCCGCGCCTGCCGCGAGATGGACATAAAATCCGTCGCCGTCTATTCGGAGTCCGACGCGAACTCGATGCACGTCCGACTGGCCGACGAGGCGC
Source organism: Rubrobacteraceae bacterium (assembly GCA_050698295.1). Taxonomy (GTDB): domain Bacteria; phylum Actinomycetota; class Rubrobacteria; order Rubrobacterales; family Rubrobacteraceae; genus JACCWD01. The sequence continues at coordinate 1,090 of JBOHBL010000154.1, forward strand.
ATCTCATCGGACCGGCTGCGGCGTCGGGGAGCTATTTGAACATCGAGCGTCTCGTCGAAGTCATCGAGGAGTCCGGCGCGGAAGCGGTCCATCCCGGTTACGGCTTCCTCGCCGAGAGCGCGGAGTTCGCCCGCGCCGTCGAAGATTCCGGAGCGGCGTGGGTCGGGCCGCCGCCTGTGGCGATGGAGGCTATGGGTTTCAAGGTGAGGGCGAAGGAGATCGCCCGCAAAGCGAACGTTCCAACCGTCCCTGGATACGAAGGGAACGAAGCCGACGAGGACGAGTCGGTGGAAAGATTGGCCGAAGAAGCCGAACGGATCGGATATCCCGTTCTCGTGAAGGCGAGCGCGGGCGGCGGGGGACGCGGGATGCGCGCCGTGCGCGAGGCGAAGGATTTGCTCGACGCCGTCGAGGGGGCGAGGCGGGAGGCTATTTCGGCTTTCGGGGACGGCTCGGTCTTTCTCGAAAAGCTCGTCGAGGAGCCGAGGCACATCGAGGTTCAGATCATCGGAGATTCCTTCGGCAGCGTCGTCCATCTATACGAGCGCGAGTGTTCGATCCAGCGCCGTCACCAGAAGGTCGTCGAGGAAAGCCCGTCGCCCGCGCTGAACCATGAACTGAGAGAGAAGATTTGCGCCGCCGCCGTCCGGCTCGCGAAGGAGGTCGGATACCGGAACGCCGGAACCGTGGAGTTCCTCTTCTCGGAGGGCGAGTTCTATTTCCTCGAGATGAACGCTCGCTTGCAGGTCGAGCATCCGGTGACGGAATTCGTTACCGGCCTCGACCTCGTCCAACTCCAGCTCATGGTCGCCGCCGGAGAAGAACTCCCGGTCTCACAGGACGACGTGTCGATTCGCGGCAGTTCCATCGAAGTCCGTGTCTATGCCGAGGACGACGCCGGGCTCCCCGCCGGAGGTCGGCTCCTCGCCTTCGACCCGCCGGAGGGGCCGGGCATCCGCAACGATTCCGGCGTCGAGAGCGGGGACGAGATTTCGCTCGACTACGACGCCATGATCTCCAAGCTCATCGTCCACGCCCCGACCCGAAAGGCGGCGGTGAGACGATTGAAAACCGCCCTCGAAAACCACACGGTCCTCGGC
>JBOHBL010000155.1:0-3353 GCA_050698295.1 Rubrobacteraceae bacterium
GCGGATAGACTTTTCCCCCGGCGGCGTTGTGGGTGTTCTCCAGACAGAGCAGACTCGGAGGGGCGAAGTGGTCGTTCTCGGGTTTCACGGCTCCGCGCAGGGTCTCCGGCGAAATCGTCCCGTTCTCGCCGGGAAGTGGACGAACCTGAACTCCCGACAAAAGAGCCGGAGCGCCGGCTTCGTAGTTGAAGATGTGGGCCTGTTCGTGGAGGAGGACCTCCTCACCGCGCTGAGTACCCAGATGAACCCCGATCTGGTTAGTCATCGTCCCCGAAGGAGCGTAGATCGCCGCCTCTTTCCCGAGCAATCCGGCGACGTGCTTTTCTAACTCGTTCACCGTCGGGTCCTCCCCGAAAACGTCGTCCCCGACGGGAGCCTCGCTCATCGCCAGCCGCATCTCTTTCGAGGGCCTCGTGACCGTGTCGCTTCTCAGGTCTATCATGATGAACTCCTTTCCCTCTTTACCGAATCGCTTTCATCGTCGTCGAGAAATGAATTTTCGCCACATCCCTCAACCCTTCTTCTCCCAACTCCGTGTACACCCTCCTCGCCGCCTCGACGACGTGGGTGGAACCCCGCGGAAGCTCGAACCCGACTTTCTCCGAAAGCTTCTCCATCTCCTCCAGATACCGGGCCCGCGCGAGTATCGACGCCGCCGCGACCGCCGCGTCATCCTCCGCCCTCGGCCTCGCCTCGACCTTCAAACCGCCACAAAGCCCGGCCTCGACGTATTCTTTCGCCTTCACGCCGAAAGCGTCCACGACCGCGACCTCCACTTCAGCTTCAAGCTGACTTATGACTTCGGCGTTGACCTCGCCGAGCAGCCGGTTGACGTTGCGTCCGGCCGAGTTCCGGCGAGCTTCGTACTCTCGCGGCGGCAGGCAGACGAGACGGACGTTCTCCGGGCCGAGCGAAGCCTCGATCTCCGCCGCGAGTTTCCTCGACCTCGCGAGCCCGAGGTCTTTGGAGTCCCGGACCCCGAGCGAGCGGAGTTCCGCGTCCTCTTTTCCGCCCAGGACCCGGACTCCGGCGACGACGAGCGGACCGAAGTATTCTCCTTTGCCGGCCTCGTCGGTCCCGACCCGGGGCGTGCAGTTCGGTTTCGTCGAGAGAGCGGACGAAGTATTCCGGGTCTTGCCGGTCGAGTTGTTTCGCGAAACGCGCAACGCTCGCAGGAAGTCTCTGAGAGCGGACTCCTTGCCGCCATCGACGACCTTACCCGTCGAGAAAACGTCGAAGGTAGCCTGTTCCTGACCTTTAACTACACGGTGACGGGTCGCGTCTTTGAGTTCGCGTTCCCGGGTAGCCGTCGCTCCGTAAGCGGTTATCTTCCGCATCAGGTCTTCGGGGATCTCGTTCATCCCACTTCGAAGCCTGAGAGGTTTCCTTCCGGTTCTTCGCGGTTCGTCTCGACGTTCTCGACTTCGGCGGGCTCAGAGCCGGTCTCGCACCACTCGACCATTTCCTTTACGCGGTCTGAGGGACCTTCGAAGACGGCCTCGACCCCTCCTTCGGGGAGGTTTCTCACCCACCCCGCCAGACCGAGTTCTTCCGCTTTCTCGCGGGTCGCGTCGCGGAAGAAGACGCCCTGCACCCTCCCCGAGACGTGGACGCGGACCCTTTCGTTGTCTTCGCGTTGCAAAAATACCTCCAGAGGCGTGTACGAACCCGGCTAGTTTACACCGCCGCGTTTTGGGACCAATCGCCCGATATGCTAGCCTCTCAGGTCATGAGAGTGGAAAGACGAGCGACGGCCGAGGAACGAAAGGATGGGGTGGTGAAAGACCGTCCGTTGCTCACGCTCGTCATTCCGACTTACAACGAGGCGGATAACGTCACGGTCCTGATCGAGGAGTTGAGGCGCGGTCTCGATGGGGTTTCCCACCGGATCGTCTTCGTGGACGACTCCACCGACGAGACGCCGGACATCATCCGCGAACTCTCGAAGAAAGACGCGCGCATCGCCCTGATCCACCGCGAGGGTTCCGACCGCGAGGGGGGTCTCTCGACGGCGGTGACGATGGGCATAGACGCGGTCTCGGGCGAGAGCGTCTACACGTGCGTGATGGACGCCGACCTCCAGCATCCCCCCGAGAAGGTCCGCGAGATGCTCGACACCGCGCGAAGCTCACGGGCCGACGTCGTCGTGGCGAGCCGCTACGTCAAAGGCGGAGATTATTCGGGACTTTCGGGGCCGATGAGGAAGGCCGTGTCGGCGGGGAGCAAGAGTTTGGCGCAGGTCGTCTTCAAGGAAGCGCGCAAGACGAGCGACCCGATGAGCGGCTTTTTCCTCGTCAAAAACGAGGCGATTTCGGGGATGCAGTTCCGTCCGACGGGGTTCAAGATCCTGCTGGAGATCCTGGTCTGCGCCCCGGAGCTGAAGGTGATAGAGGTCCCGCTGCGCTTCCAGGCGAGAAACGCGGGCGTCTCGAAGGCGACGTTGCGGCAGGGCTTCGACTACCTGACGCACATCCTGAGCCTGTTCTGGTTCGTCCCCTCGGCGGGACGTTTCTGGAAGTTCGCGATGGTCGGCTCTTCGGGCGTGCTGGTCAACATGGCGACCCTCTTCGTCCTCGCCGAGTACGTCAACGCGGACCTGGTGATCGCCTGGATGTTCGCCGTGGGGCTCTCGATCCTGAGCAACTTCCTCCTCAACAACGCCTTCACCTGGCGCGACGTGCGCCACTCCAGCCGCATCCACTTCCTGCTGCGCGGCGCTTTGGCCTACCCGGTCGCCATCGCGGGCATCGGCGCGAACTTCGCCGTCTACTATCCGCTCCTGAAATACGTCACCGAGGCGTTCCCCTACTACCTCCTCTTCAACTTCCTGGGCATCCTCGCCGCGACCACGGTGAACTTCGCCCTCAGCTCGCGCCTGGTCTTCAAGCCCTCGCTCCCGAAGAACCTCGACCCGAACGCCCCGAAAGACGAACTCGCCGAGGGCATGAGACGAGAGCTCAAGGCGGACCGCGTGGCCCTGATCTCCATCCCGAACCTCTCCCCTCTCGGAACCCACACCCGCCGCGAACTCTCCAAAGCGGACGAGAGCGTCATAGAACTGGTCGTCAAAACCGACCACCCAACCCTGACCGTCACCGGCCCGCGCCGCCTCCCCCAGGCCCGCACCAACGCCCGCTGGACCAACTCCCTCGCCGTCCCCGTCACCCGCGAAGAACAGACCGTCGGCGTCGTCTACGCCACCCGAAGCTCCACCGAACCCTTCACCGAAGAAGACCTCCACTGGCTGACCGCCTACGTCAGCACCGCCGCCCCGATATTCGACGCCAACGACCCGAAATAAAAGCTCTTCGAAACCTCCACAGCGAGGAGAGCCAAAGGCGAACCGCAAAAAG
>JBOHBL010000156.1:0-1495 GCA_050698295.1 Rubrobacteraceae bacterium
CTTCACGTCGTCCTCGCCGACGAAGTTGTCCTCCTTCGGCATCGCCACGTCGCCCATGATCCTGTACAGGAGGCGCTGCGCTCCGATGAGCATTTCCGCCATCTCTCCGTCCGCCTCCGCCCTCGCCAGCCCGATAAACGAACTCGCTTCATCCACGTCTCCGAGAACAGAGATCCTGATGTCGTCCTTGCCGAGCCGGCCCGAACCGAGCAAGGTCGTCGTGCCGTCGTCGCCTCGCCGGGTGGAGACGGGCGGGTTGTCGTCGCTCATGGTGGTCCTCCTGCGTTCGGGGAACTGACTTCACCTTTGCAAGTTAGCGCGGCGCTCCTCGTCACGCAAGAACGCACCGAAAGTTATATGATGTGTCGATATTTTGTATCGGTCGAGGAATGGGGGCATGCGTTGAGGAGTTCGTTCAGCCGGAGGGAGTTCTTGAGGCTTGGAGGGGTTTCGCTCGCGGGGGCGGCGACGCTAGGGACGGCTGCCTGCGGCGGAGGCGGGGCTTCGGGCGACATCGTCTTCTCGATGGGGCCGGACGCGACGGGGAACCTGCAGGAACTCGTGCGGCGCTTCAACGAGCAGAGCGAGGGGTTTCAGGCGATTTACAGGGAGCAGCCGGCGCAGACCGAGCAGTATTTCGACAACTTGAGGACGCAGTTCCAGGCCGGAGGAGGGGACATCGACGTGATCGGGGGCGACGTCATCTGGCCCGCCCAGTTCGCCGCCAACGGCTGGTTGTTGGACGTTTCGGATCGCTTCACCGAAGACATGCGTTCCGGGTTCCTCGAAGGTCCGGTCGAATCGCTCGTCTACGAGGACGGCATCTACGGGGTGCCGTGGTTCACCGACGCCGGGATGCTCTACTACCGCCTGGATCTCCTCGAAGAGGCGGGATTTTCGGAGCCGCCTTCGACGTGGGAGGAGATGAAGGAGATGGCGCAAAGGGTTCAGCGGGATCGGGACGTCAGGTTCGGGTTCGTATTTCAGGGAGCGAGCTATGAGGGCGGGACGGTCAACGGGCTGGAGTACATCTGGACGCACGGCGGGGACGTGCTCGACCCGGAGGACCCGACGCGGGTGATCATCGACGGCCCGGAGTCCGTGGAGGGGCTCGCCACGCAGCGGAGCATGGTCGCGGACGGCATCACGCCGCAGGCGGTGGCGACGTATGCGGAGATGGACTCTCATGCCGCGTTCCTCAACGGGGATGCGGTGTTAATCCGCAACTGGCCGTACATGTACGCGCTCGCCGGCAACCCGGACGAGTCGAACATAGAGCGCGAGCAGGTCGGCGTCGCGCCGCTGCCCGCCGCCGAAGGAGAGCAAACTTCCAGCGCGTTGGGTGGATGGAACCTCATGATCAACGCCGCTTCGGAGAAGCAGGATCAGGCGTGGGAGTTCGTCGAGTTCATGACGAACGAGGCGAGCCAGAGGTTCCGGGCGACGGAGGCGACGATACTCCCCACCCGCGCCTCCCTCTACGACGACCCGGAGG
>JBOHBL010000157.1:0-12879 GCA_050698295.1 Rubrobacteraceae bacterium
GGCGACGTGTTCGGTAACGGCATGCTCCTTTCCCGGAGCATCAAACTCGTCGGGGCGTTCAACCACATGCACATCTTCCTCGACCCCGACCCCGACCCGGAATCGAGTTACGAAGAGAGAAAACGCCTCTTCGAACTCCCGCGCTCGACGTGGAACGACTACGACCAGAAACTCATCTCCGAGGGTGGAGGAATCTTTTCGAGGTCCGCGAAGTCCATCGAACTCACGCCGCAGGTGAAGAAACTCCTCGATATAGAGGCCGACCGTCTCACCCCCAACGAGATCATAAACGCGATGTTGAAGGCCGGGGCGGACCTCCTCTGGAACGGCGGCATCGGGACGTACGTGAAGTCCTCCGAGGAGAACAACGCCGAGGTCGGGGACCGGGCGAACGACTCGCTGCGGGTAAACGGGGACGAGTTGCGGTGCCGCGTCATCGGAGAAGGCGGGAATTTGGGGCTGACGCAGAGGGGACGCATCGAGTACGCCTTGAGTGGTGGGCGCGTCTACATGGACGCCGTGGACAACTCCGCGGGCGTGGATTGCTCGGACCACGAAGTCAACATCAAAGTGCTGCTCGACGCCATCGTCGAGAGCGGCGACATGACGGAGAAGCAAAGGAACGAACTCTTGGCGGAGATGACCGGAGAAGTCGGGGATTTGGTGTTGCGGGACAACTACCTCCAGACGCAGGCGATCTCCAACGCCCTCGCGCAGTCCGTTTCGATGGCGGATGTGCATGCGCGGTACATAACCTACATGGACTCTTCCGACAGGCTCGACCGCGACATCGAATTTCTGCCGGACGACGAGGAGATCGCCGACAGGAAGTCCCGGGGTTTCGGGCTCACGACCCCGGAACTCGCGGTGATACTTTCGTACACCAAGATATCGCTCTACCAGCGGCTCCTCGACTCTTCTCTGCCGGACGAGGACCAGTTCGCCGATGAGTTGAGCCGCTACTTCCCGACGCCCTTGCGGGAGCGGTTCTCCGAGCGGATGAAAGGGCACAGGCTGCGGCGTCAGATCGTCGCCACCTACGTCGCCGGGAGCATGGTCAACCGCTGCGGAACCACCTTCGCGTATCGCCTCGGCGAGGAAACGGGCGCCGAAGCCCCGGACATCGCGCGGGCCTACGCCGCCTCGCGGGACATCTTCGACCAGCGGGAGCTGTGGCGCGAAGTCGAGGCTCTGGACAACCGGGTCCCCGCCGAAGTCCAGATCGAGATGCTCCTCGCCGGGCGCAAGCTCGTCGAGCGTTCGACCCGCTGGCTGCTCAGGAACCGCCGCTCGCCCCTCGACATCGAAGATACGGTCTCCCGCTTCTCAAGAGGAGCCGACGAGCTCGCCGGGCTCATCCCCGATCTCGTGATCGACGGCGAACGGGAGAAGCTGGAAGAGAAGGTCGAGGACCTGACGGAAAGAGGGGTCCCAGAAGACCTCGCCCGGCGCGTGGCGGCCCTCGGCGCGATGTTCTCCGCGCTCGACATCGTGGACGTGTCGGATACCACGGGGCAGTCCATCGAGACCGCGGCCTCGGTCTACTTCAAGCTCGGCGACCGGATGAACCTCCACCTCTTGCGCGACCACATCGACGCGCTGCCTCGGGACAACCGCTGGCGGACGCTCGCGAGGGCCGCGCTGCGCGATGACCTCTACGGCCAGCAGGCCACTATCACGTCCGAGATACTCCGGAGCGTTCCGGGCGACGACAAAGACGCTTCCGAGCGCATAGACGCCTGGGTCGAGGCGAACCGGCGGGCGGTGGACCGGACGATACAGGTGCTCCGGGACATAAACTCCAGCGGCGTCTACGACCTCTCGACGTTGCCGGTAATGCTGCGTGAGATCCGGAACCTCATCGCGTCTTCGGAGGCGCGAGAGGAAGTCGAGGCGCGTTAAAATAGACTCATGGACTCCGTGAGCAGTCCGATCAAGGGCGTCCAAACCGAGCCTGGCGGGCGTGGGCATCCTGGGGCGTGGGCTTCCAGCCCGCGATACACACGCCTTATCTCATGCGGGCAGGATGCCCGCGCCCCCAGAGAAAAGCCTTCCTCCCGAAACCCGTCGGCGCAGTATTCACTCATCGTCCTCTCCACAGGCGCCTTCCTCTCCGTTGAAATCGCCCCGTAAAAAGGAGGGCGGATGGTTACGGCGCGTCTTTTCGCTCGAGGCGGCGGTGATCCTGTCGAGCCTCCTGGCCCTGGCGGCGCTCTGGCCCCTGCGAAGCGTCTTCGAACCTCTCCCGGTCGTTCGTTTCGCGGGCGCTGTCGCGCTGTTCCTCGTGCCGGGCGCTTTGCTCTCTCACTGGCTCCTCGGGTCGCGTTTCTCCGGGGCGGCGCTGGCGCCCGCGGCGTTCGCCCTCAGCACTTCGGTCTTCGGGGTCCTGGGTGTCCCGATGCTCTTTTTCCACCTGAGCCTGGAGACGTATTTTTGGGCTTCGGGCGTCGTCGTGGCGGTTTTCCTACTCGCCGCGGCGGTCGTGGCGATCCGAGGCGGTTTTCGGGGGGGAGATGCAACCGCGACATCCGAACCTTCGGCCCGGTGGCTATGGGTTCCTTTCTCGGTACTCGGAGGGGCGCTGGCTTACGTTTCGCGGGCCGAGACGCCCATAACCGATGGCGATACGTGGAACTATCTGGCGTGGGTCAGGGAGTTTTTGAACACGGACGAGCTGGGGCTCTACGAACCGTATTTCGGGAACGAGATAGTCGGCGTTTCCAGAGCCCAGATCGACGGCTGGTTTCTGGAGCAGGCGGCCCTCTCGCAGCTTTCCGGCATAGATCCCGTCCCGATGGTCTTCTATTACCTGGTCCCCGTACTCGTCGTCGTGAGTCTCCTGGCTTTTTATTCCCTCGCCCGCATCCTCTTCGGGAGCGAGTCGGCGGCGCTGGTGGCCGGCTCGGCGTACGCGCTGTTTCTCCTCTTCCACCTCGGGCTCACGGCGCAGACGACCTTCGGCGGGGAGTTCGTCGGGCGGGCGGTTCAGGACAAATACTTCGCCCGGTTCCTGTTTTTGCCGGTGATCCTGGCTCTCGCCGCGGTCTTTCTGGAGGACCGTCGTTTGAAGTATTTGGGAGTGTTCGCGTTCTTGTGCGTAGCGATAGTCGCGGTGCATCCGGTGGGGCTTGCGGTCGTCGGCCTCGCCGTTTCGGGGTTCATGCTGTTCTACCTGATAGCGAACTACTCGGAAAAGGCGGCCCGGACGGGGGCGGCGGGCATCGGGGGAGTGTTCGCGGGCATCCTCCTCGTACCCGCGCTCTACCTCCTGGCGAGGGGCGTCTCCCCCACCGACGCCTTATATCCCGCCGACATCGGGCAAACGCAGCCGGAAGTGCTTGCAAATCAGGTCTTCGTCAGGCCCGAGTGGGAGAAGATCTTCTCCCTCAGCGAGAACTTTTACATTATGCACCCGAACTTGATCTTCAACCCGGTGATAGCTACCGCCTTTTTGATCGGGGTCCCGCTGCTCGCCCTGAGCTTGAACCGCAGCCTGGCGGCCCAGCTTCTCCTCGGCGCGCTTTTCATCTCGACGGTGGTGAGCTACGCGCCTCCGGTCTCCACGTTCGTCGGGGAGGAGATCATCGCTCCCGGACAACTCCACCGGATGGCGTGGCCGCTCTCCCTCTCCGCCCTGCTCATCGTCGGCTGGATGGTCTGGAAAGCGGGCGAGTACGCGGCGAACGGTTTGAGACGACTGGGACTTCCGCCCCGTCTCGCGGGACTCTCGCCGCTCCTGCTGATCGTCGTTCTGGCATCCGCCGCCGCGCCCGTGTGGACGGCGAACGTCGAACGGGTGCGCGAAAGGGAAACGTCTACCTACGACACCACCTTCTTCGACCCGATCTTTCCCTGGCTCCGGGACAACGTGGACGAGCCCGGAGTCATCCTCGCCCCGGATCGCGAGAACACCGCCATCCCGGCCTACTCCTCGGAACTCGACGTGGTGAGCTTCCGGGGCGCTCCCATCCTCGACCATCTCGAAGAGCTGGAGGAGATCACGGGCCAGTAGATCGAAACCAGACAGGGGGGCCTGGACGTGCGGCGGTTCTTCTCGAACCCCGCCCTCCCGCTGAACGAGAGGTTCGACATCCTCCGCCGCAACGACGCGGACTACGTGATGGTATTCGCCAACACCCCGCTCGACGACTACCTGGAACGCCTGCCGGGATTCACCCGCCTCGAAACCCCGAGTCAGAGATACAACGTTTTCGAGGTGGATCCCGGCGAGATCCCCGATCCGCGAGCATGACGGAAGACCTGATCCGGATCCTCCCCGCAGCGCTCCTCGTCGGCGTCCTGCCCGGATATTTCTGGGCCGCCGTACTGTTCGGAGCTCGCGACCTCGTGGAGCGGCTCGCCCATTCGACGGCGCTCTCGATGGGGCTGGTTCCATCCGCCGCGCTCCTGCAAACGAGCCTCTTCGGAGGAGGCGTGACGCTGGAAATCTCCATCGTCTCCGCGCTCGCCGTCTTCGCGACGGGACTCGCCGCGAGGTTATATTTCGGAGCCGCCCCGGAGCTTACTCCGCTCCACTCGTGGATCTCCCCGCCGAACGCGCCCGCGCTTCTCCTGCTCACGCTCGCCTCCGCCCTCCTCCTCTTTTCGACCTTAGCCGACGATCCGCCAGACACATACATGCTCGCGACGGCGTTGCTTGTAGTCTTCGCGGGCGCGGTGAACCTGTTCGGCTCGAACAGAGCCCCTTCCCCGGAAACGGAAGCCTCCTCATCGAACTCGCGGCTCCGGAACATGGTCTTTTCGGCGGCGGCTTTGCTGGTTTTCTCGCTGACGCTCTTGCGAGGCTACCTGGGTCCCGCGCTTCGCGACTGGCCGTTTTTGAGGGGTGGAGACCAGTACTCCCACGCGGTGATGGCGAACTCGATGCTCTCGGAGGGGAACTACGATTCGTATCTGGTGTATCCGCCCGGGTTCTCGACGCTCACCGCGGCGACGTCGCGCCTGAGCGGTCTCGAACCGCTGGAGATTTTCCCGGTCCTGGCTCCGGCGCTTCTGCTCCTGCCGGCCCTCGCCTGCTACGCGCTCGGACGGATGCTGGGAGGACGGTGGTGCGCTCTGGCGGCGGCGTTCTTCGCGGGCATGCTGCTCTCCGGCACGTACGAGAACATCGCCGGCGCCCGGTATCCCAACCTCGTCTCGGCGCAGTTCCTGCTCGTCCTGACCATAGCCGCCCTGATCCGGACGTACCACTCGCCCTCCATCCGCTCGGGACTTCTTCTGGCGGTCCTCGGCTCCTCCGTCGTTCTATACCATTCGGTGGCGAGCTTCTATTTGGCGATGTTGCTCGCCCTGATCTCCATCCTGTTCCTGCCGTATTTGCTGCTGATCCGCCGCCGCAGAGAGGCTCTCGCGCTGTTTTCGTCTCTGGCGCTGCTCGGTTCGCTCTCCGTGATCCACGCCTGGGACACCTATGATCTGCCGACTTTGATCTCCGGCCTCCTGAGTGGTTCGGAGACGGGAGCGGGCGGCGCGGGCGTGGCGATAGCGATAGGCACCCAGCCGCCATTGAGCCTTCGGCACCTGATCGAATCGACCTCCCAACCCGTCCTGTGGCTCGGCGTCTTCGGCGCGCTCCTGCTCGCGACCGGATGGAAAGGAAACACGCTCACGCGAACGACGCTGCTCCTCTGGACCTTTCTCCTCTTCGCCGGGAGCCGCACCGCCCTCAGCGGCTTCCCGCAGCGCTTCGAGCGAGACCTCGGCATGCCGCTCTCCGCGCTGGCGGCCCTCGCCTTGATCTCCATCCTGAGTTCATTCGCGCTTCGTTCCCCACCAGCGAAATCCTTGGCTCTCGCCGCAGTCGCGATCATCTCTATCGCGGCGGCGATTCAGACCGGACAGAACCTTGAAGCCGCGGCGAAACCTTCCGTCACCATCACCCCCGAGGCGGCGGAGGCCGGAGAGTGGCTCGCAGAGAACAACACCGGAGGCAACATCATCTCGACCCCGACCCTCTCTCCCAACGTCTCCAACCGCGCAGTCCTCGCGCTGGGCGGCTACACGGGACTCCAGTCGTACCCGGAGAGACGGGCGCGAACGCCGAGGTCCCTCCCGCCCTCGGGCCGCGAAACCATAGAAGCCTCATACTGGACGATACAAAACCCCGAAGGCGAAAGGACGAAAGCGATACTCGAACGATACGACATCCGGCACCTGCTCTTCGACAAGAGCTACGCAGGCTGGCGCGAATTCGACGCGCGCGACGCCCTCTATCGCAAAACGTTCGAGAATGAATCCGTCGTCATCTTCGCGCCGCGTCACACGGAGCCCGAATAAAGAGCGCAGGGAGAGTATTTCTTTTCCCTACTCCCCACTCCCTATCTCCCTACTCCCCCGCACTTATCACACTTCCACCAAAACCGCGTCTCCCTGACCGCCTCCGGAACATATGGCGGCGAGTCCCCTGCCTCCTCCGCGCCGCTTGAGTTCATAGAGCAATGTCATCAGTATCCTGGCTCCGCTCGCGCCGATGGGGTGGCCGAGCGCGACCGCGCCGCCGTTGACGTTGACTATCTCGGGGTCCACGCCGAGTATCTTCGTCGAGTGGACGGCGACGCTCGCGAACGCCTCGTTTATCTCCACCAGGTCGAGGTCGTCCGCGCTCCATCCCGCCTTTTCGAGGACTTTCTTACCGGCGTTCCCCGGAACCGTGAGCAGATACGGCGGGTCTTCGGCGACTTTGGCGTGAGCGATTATCGTTCCGAGGGGTTCGAGGTTCTTTCTCTCCGCGTAGCTCTCGCTCGCCAAAACCAAAGCGCCCGCGCCGTCGTTGACGCCGGGGGCATTCCCGGCGGTGACGGTGCCGCCTTCTTCGAGCGGCTTGAGAGAGCGCATCTTCTCGATGTCGGCGTCGTGGCGGATGGCCTCGTCGGCGTCCACGAAGGTGGTTTGTCCCTTGCGGCCCGGAACCTTTACGCCGATAATTTCCTCACCGAAGGTTCCATCTCCGGTTGCCTTGCTCGCCCGGCTGTGGCTGCGGTAGGCCCACTCGTCCTGTGATTCGCGCGAGACGCCGAGCTCCTTCGCTATCTCGGAGCCGAACGTGAGCATTTGCGATTTCTCGAACGAGTCGTAAAGTCCGTCGTGAACCATCGAGTCGACCATCTTCGCGTCACCCATGCGCGCTCCCCACCGCGCTTTCGGCACGAGATACGGCGCGTTCGACATGCTCTCCATGCCGCCCGCGAGGATGACGGAACAGTCTCCGCAGCGGATGAGGGCCTCGGCGAGCGTTGCGCTCCGGAGACCCGAAGCGCATACCTGGTTCAAAGTCTCGGTGGTCAACGAGAACGGCAAACCCGCTTTCGCGTTCGCCTGGCGAGAGGGGATCTGTCCGACCCCGGCCTGAACGACGATGCCGAAGATGGAGTGTTCGATCTCCGCGTCCTTTACGCCGGAACGGTCGATTGCTTCGCGGATGGCGATACCGCCGAGATCGGTCGCGCTCATCGGGGCGAGCGCGCCTCCGAACTTGCCGAACGGCGTCCGCGCCGCTCCCAAAACTACTGCTCTTTCCACGATGCTTCCTTCCGGTAACAAGACCAACGAGGTTAGTCTAGCTCATCTTTATCCGGCCGGACCGCCGTGCTCCCATTCCGCGGCCCGCGGTCGTTCGCCTTCGAGCCGGGCGATGGGAACCAGGCCGAGGTCGCGTGAGATCCTGCGGGCCGCGAGCCCGACCACGGCGGTGAAGGTGGGGTAGGCGAGTTCGAGGTCGGCGAGTTGCTCGACCCGCATGCCGGCCCGCATCGCCGTGGCGACGACCTGCACGACCTCGACGGCCTGCTCGCCGACGATGTGAGCCCCCAGGACGCGCCGCGTGGACCGGGACACAATCAACTTGCACATCCCCCCGGCGTGGCCGTCGATCACACCGCGGTCGAGGTCCGCGTAGGGCACCACCGCGACGGCGCAATCGCCTTCCCGGCGCGCCTCCTCCTCGGTCGGGCCGACGCCGGCGTACTCGGGATCGGTGAAGCCCCCGTGCGGCACGACCGAGTGTCTCAAGGTCCGCGAACCGCCGAGCACGGCGCTCTCGGCGGCGATCTCACCCTCGCGGGTGGCGCTCTGAACCAGCATCATCCGCCCCGTTATGTCTCCGGCGGCGAAGACGTGCGGGACGCTCGTCCGCAAAGAGTCGTCCACCTTCACGTAGCCGCGCTCGGTCTCGACCCCGGCCACGGCGAGGTTCAAGCCCCCGGCGTTGCCGGGCCACCCGACCGCGAGCACGACCGCCCCGACCTCCAGGAAGCGCTCCTCACCTCCCCGAACGTAAGCGAGCCGGAAGCCGCCGCCGGAGAGGACTTCCATCCCGCGCTCTTCGAAAGCCTCCTCGACGCCCCGCGAGACCGCTTCGTCTTCGCCGGGGAGGATGCGCGACGCGACCTCAAGGAGGCATACTCGCGCCCCGAAAGCCGCGAAAACCGAGGCGAGCTGGCAGCCGGTGGAGGACGCGCCCACCACCGCGACAGAGGAAGGCAGACCCTTCATGGACCAAACGTCGTTGTGGGTGAGGGCGTGCTCGCCGCCGGGAAACCCCAACCGCCGGGGATGACCTCCAGCGCAGAGGATGAACTTATCGCCGCGCACCTCCGCCCCATCGTCCCCGAAAGCGAGCGTGCGCTCGTCCACGAAGCGGGCGTCGCCGACGCCCTCGAACACGCGCGCGCCCGCAGCTTCCAGCCGGGCTCGAAGCTGTTTCTTCTCCTGCACCTCGTACACGATGCGCTGCGTCCGGTTCAAAAGACGCGCGAAATCCACCCGTGGCAGGGGTTCCTCCAGGCCGTAATCGGCGAACTGCTCCGCGTCGCGCGCCAGCCTCGCGGCCCTGGCCAGCACGCGGGTCGGGACACAGCCGTCGTTGGTGCACGTCCCGCCCAGGTTCCCGCGCTCGACGAGGGCCAAGCTCGCGGGCGCGCAGGGCCGCCGTCACCCCCGCCGGACCACCCCCGACCACGACCGCCTCCAACGCCGGAGGCCTCACCACGAGAAGGCGACCCCGGCCTGGTTCGGGTAGGTCCGGGCGCCCATGCTTTCAAAACGGTCCCGGCAGTCGAGCTCTTCGATCGCGCGCAAGGTTCCACTCCCTTCCTCCGTGGCGCACACGCGGATTTTACCTTTTAGTAGAATTGAAGGCTCAGGGAAACCGCAGGGGAATAGAGGCAAGGAGGAACATCGTGTCCAACATAGGCGATTACGAGAGCACCTACGCAGGCTTCGACTGGGAGACGCCAGGCAGGTTCAACTTCGGGCGCGACGTCGTGGACGGGTGGCCGTCGGATAAACCGGCCATGATCTGGCTGGGAACGAACGGCGATGAACGTCGCCTGACCTTCGGGGATTTCACCCGTCTCTCGAATAAGTTCGCGAACGTCGCGAAGAACCTCGGCGTGAACAAGGGCGACCGGGTGATGGTCCTGACGGGCAAGATCCCCGATTGGCACGCTATCCTCGTCGGTTTGCTGAAGCTCGGAGCCGTCGCCATCCCGTGCGCCCCGCAACTGCGCGCTGGAGACCTCGCCTTTCGCGCCGAGCACTCCGGCTCCGTCCTCCTCGTCTCCGACCCCGACGGCGTCGAACAGACAGAGGCGATGCGAGACGAAGCCCCGAACCTGAAGAGCTTTATTTCTCTCGGCTTCGAGCGCGACGGCTGGGAATCGTACGAAAGGCTGATGGACGAGGCGTCGGACGAGTTCACCACCGAGGACACCTCCGCCTCCGACAACGCCTTCATGCTCTACACCTCCGGGACGACAAAGCACCCGAAGGGCGTATTGCACGACCACGGTTACACTCACGCGAAGAGGATGCAGGCGAAATACTGGCTCGATCTTCAGGAAGGCGACCGGCTCTGGTGCACGAGCGGGACGGGGTGGGCAAAGAGCATCTGGAACGTCTTTCTCGGGCCGTGGAGCATGGGCGCCGAACTCTTCTTCCACGAAGGCGGCTTCGACCCCGCCGAACGCCTCAAGCTCATCCAGGACTACGAAATAACCGTCCTCTGCCAGGCCCCGACCGAATACCGCCTCCTCGCGAAGACGAAAGAACTCGAAGAGGCCGACCTCTCGAAGATCCGTCACGCCGTCTCGGCTGGAGAACCGTTGAACCCGCCAGTCATCGAACGGTGGAAGGAGCTTCATAACATCACCATCTACGACGGTTACGGTCAGACGGAGAACACGCTCCTCGTCGGGAACTATCCGGGCGTCGAGGTGCGGCCCGGCTCGATGGGAAAGCCCTCGCCCGGCTGCGAGGTGAAGGTCATAGACATGGACGCCAACGAATGCCCGCCGAACGAACCCGGCGACATCGCCCTCGACGGAAGAATCCCGGCTCTCTTCAAGGAATACTGGAACCAGTCCGATGAAACGGAAGCGGTATATCGCGGCGGATATTATTTGACCGGGGATCGGGCGTACCGCGACGAGGACGGATATCTGTGGTTCGTGGGGCGTTCGGACGATGTCATTCTTTCGGCGGGGTATCGCATCGGTCCCTTCGAGGTCGAGAGCGCGCTCATCGAACACCCGGCGGTCGTCGAGAGCGCGGTCGTGGCGAGCCCGGACGAGGACCGGGGCAGCGTCGTCAAAGCGTTCGTGGTTTTGGGGAAAGACCATTCGCCATCGGATGAGCTCGTCAAAGAGCTTCAGGATTTCTGTAAGCGGCAAACGGCTCCATACAAATATCCTCGCAAGATCGAGTTCGTCGGCGAGTTGCCGAAGACGACGAGCGGCAAGATCCGTCGCGTGGAGTTGCGTCAGAAGGAGACGGCGGGCGCTTGACCGCGCCCGGCCTCCGAAGCCTCCTCCTCGTCGAGAAGTGCGAGAAGAGACCGGGAAGCCTGGCGAACCGGCGAAAGCGCGCGCTTCCGGTGGGCTTTTCGCCTTGAGACCCAGGCCCGCCAACCCCGAAGACGCCGAAGCCATAACCCGCATCTACAACCAGGGCATCGAAGAGCGGATCGCCACCTTCGAGACCCGGCCCCGTTCCATAGAAGAAGTCCGGACGCGACTGGAAGAACCTCATCCGACAATCGTCGTCGAGGACGAGGGTGGAATCGTTTCCTTCGCCTGGACTTCTTCCTACAGCGACCGTGGATGCTATTCGGGAGTGGCGGATTTCTCCGTTTACGTGGATCGGGGGTCCCGCAATCGCGGAGCCGGTCGGGCGGCGATGGAGGCTTTGATCGGAGCCGCTGAGGAAGCCGGCTTTTGGAAGCTCACCTCGAAGGTCTTCGTCGAAAACATCCCGAGCCGAAAGCTCCTCGCCTCGCTCGGCTTCCGGGAGGTCGGCGTCCACGAGAAGCACGCTCGCCTCGACGGGAAGTGGCGCGACGTGATGGTTGTGGAGCGTTTGATCCCACCCAACCTGTAAACTCGCGCCCGTGAAAGGCGGGTAGAATACCTCGATGGCGCGTCTGGAGAAACCGCGGTGATCAAGAACGTCGTCCTGATCCTGGCGAGCGCCCTCGCGCTGGGCGCTCTCTTTGTGGCGCTGCGCCCGGACTCTCCGGGGGCGGGTCCGGAGGAGCGGATGGCGGAGGTCCGGATTCGGGACGGCGCGATGAAGCCCGCCGAGGTCTCCGTCGGCGAGGGCGACCGTGTGACGCTGAGAATAGAGTCCGACACCCTCGCGGAGTTCCACGTGCACGGCTACGACATCGAACGCGAGGTCGAGCCTGGCGAGATGTCGGAGCTTTCGTTCGAGGCGGACATCACCGGACGTTTCGAGATAGAGGACCATCTGGCGCACTCGGACGAACACGACCACGCGCAAGACGGCGCTCATTCGCATGGGATCGGGGCGCTCGTCGTGGAGCCTCGTTAGCGGATGGCGCGCCGCCTCGCCATCGGACTCGCCCTCGCATTGTTTTTTCTCGCGCCGCCCGGAACGGCGGTCGCCCACGCTTTCGGACAACGCTACGACCTGCCGGTCCCGCTCTGGCTCTACCTCTACGGCGCGAGCGCGGCGGTGCTGCTCTCGTTCGTCCTCGTCGGCTTCTTCGTCGGCGGGGAACACGCGCCGCGCCGCTACCCGCGCTTCGACCTGCTCTCCGTCGGCTTCTTTCGGGCGACGCTCGCGAGCAGGCCGTTCTTGCTCGGTTTGCGAGTGCTTTCGGTCGCGCTTTTCCTGCTCGTCGTGGCGAGCGGTTTGCTGGGGGCGCAGTCGCCGAGGCTCAACTTCGCGCCCACTTTCGTGTGGGTGATCTGGTGGGTCGGGATGGGCTTTTTCACCGCGTTCGTCGGGAACTTTTGGGCCGTCGCGAACCCCTGGAGGATCCTCTTCGAGTGGGCGGACGGGCTCGCCCGGCGTCTGGGGGTCGAGGAGGGTCTGGAGATGAAGACGCCTTATCCGGCCTCGTGGGGCGTCTGGCCGGCGGTGGCGCTGTTTTTCGTCTTCGTTTGGATCGAACTCGTGTTCTGGGGCGCGGCCACGCCGAACAACATCGTCCTCCTCGCCCTCTTCTATTCGAGCCTGACGTGGACGGGCATGGCCCTGTTCGGCAAGGAGACCTGGCTGCGAAGGGGCGAGGTCTTCTCGGTCTTCTTCGGCGTCCTGGCGAAGTTCGCCCCGACCGAGACGCGGGTGAAGGGGACGGCGCTTTGCGTGAACTGCCGCGAGTGCTTCGCCCGCGCCGCCCCGGAGGAGCGCGAGCTGAACCTCCGTCCCCCCGCAGCGGGCCTTTTTCTCCCGGAGGAGCACTCGGTCAGCCGCCTCGTCTTCGTGGTCTTCATGCTCGCCGCCGTTACCTGCGACGGCCTGATGGCGACCGCGCCGTGGGTCGAGCTGTTCGGCTTCTTCTTCCCGTTTTTGGAAGCTCTCGGTGGCTGGGGCGGCTCTGTTTTCGCGACGGTGGGC
>JBOHBL010000158.1:0-2721 GCA_050698295.1 Rubrobacteraceae bacterium
GGGCTTCACCATCTTCGTCGTCTCGTGGAAGAACCCCGACGCCTCGATGGAGGAGACGACTTTCGAGGACTACATGTAGCTCGGTCCCCTCCAAGCCGCCGAAGTTGTTAGGGAGATAACCGGAAGCGAAACCGTCAACCCGATGGGCTACTGCATCGGCGGGACGCTTTTGGCGATGACGCTCGCGTACCTGGAAGCGAGGGGAGAGAACAAATTCGGCCCCGCCACCTTCATGGTGAGTTTGCAGGACTTCTCGGAGGTGGGGGACACCTCGGTCTTCATAGACGATCAGCAGGTGGACTTCATGGAACAGCAGATGATGGAGCGAGGGTATCTCCCCGGAAGTTCTTTGTACAACATGTTCAACTTGCTGCGTTCGAACGACCTGATCTGGTCGAACGTCGTCAACAATTACCTGATGGGCCAGAAGCCCCCCGCCTTCGACCTCCTCTACTGGAACTCCGACTCGACGCGCATGACGAGAAAGGCGCACAGCTTCTACATGCGGAACACGTACCTCGAAAACAACCTCATCGAAGCGGGCAAGGTCGAACTCGACGGCGTCCCGATAGATTTGGGGCGCATAAAGCAGGACCTATACGCCGTCGGTGCCGAAAAGGACCACATCGTGCCGTGGAAGTCGGCGTGGCGAATAAGCCAGCTCGCGAACGGCAACACCCGCTTCATCATGGCAAACAGCGGTCACATCGCCGGCATGATAAACCACCCCGGCAAGGGGAAAGGCAACTTCTGGACCAACGACGCCGCCGAAAAAGCGAACACGCCCGAGGAATGGTTCGAGG
Source organism: Rubrobacteraceae bacterium (assembly GCA_050698295.1). Lineage (GTDB taxonomy): Bacteria > Actinomycetota > Rubrobacteria > Rubrobacterales > Rubrobacteraceae > JACCWD01. The sequence goes on from JBOHBL010000158.1 coordinate 804, forward strand.
CCACGGAAAAGCGCGACGGCTCCTGGTGGACCGACTGGGTGAAGTGGCTCGGCGAAAGAAGCGGCGAAAAGACCGCCCCGCCCCGGATGGGCAGCGAGACCTATCCGCCGATAGAGGACGCGCCCGGTTCGTACGTGAAGGAGAGGAGTAGCGAGTAGTGCGAGTAGTATTTCAGTCGCATTGAATACGGTGCGGGAAAAGCGGCGCCGCTCTCTGTTCATCGGTCTTTGGGCTGATAAACTTTCACCGCCGCGCTAAGCGGGGAGCTGGCGATGCCCAGTACCTGCGATCGCCCCAGCAGGGCCGAATCCCCCGCCCGAGGCGGCCCGCTTTCGGTGGAAGCCGGTGTGGAAGCGTTGATGGTTTGGTCCCGGGCAATCGGGCCCCGTGAACCGTGTCAGGACCGGGAGGTAGCACCACTAAGCGTGTAACCCGATGTGCTTTCGGGGTAGCCAAACCGGAGCCGAAGCGCCGGAAGTTCGCCGGGAGCGAGCCCGTCGAAGGCGGGGTGCGCGGTTTTTTTTGCTCGCTTCGCTCGCGGAGGAGTGGTGAGTGGAAAAAATACTATTCACTATTCACTACTCACTCGCCCGTCGTTGAGACGGGCGTCGTCCGTTATACTAACGACGTGACTTTCGAACCGACTTTCCACCAATGAAGCACACCACGCTCTACCGCAAATGGCGTCCGAGGCGCTTTGGGGAGATCGTCGGTCAGGAGGCCGTCGTGCGTACGCTGCGCCGGGCCATCGAGACCGACCGCGTCGCTCACGCCTACCTCTTCTCCGGCCCGCGCGGGACGGGGAAGACTTCGTCTGCGAAAGTCCTTTCGATGGGACTGAATTGTATTCGCGGGCCGACGCCCGAGCCGTGCGGCGAGTGCGATAGCTGCCGCGCCATCATCAACAATTCCTCGATGGACGTCGTCGAGATGGACGCGGCCTCCAACCGCGGCATCGACGAGATACGGGACCTCCGGGATCGGGTGAACCTCGCTCCGGTGGGTGGGCGGACGAAGGTCTACATCATCGACGAGGTACACATGCTCACGACCGAGGCGTTCAACGCGCTCCTCAAGATGCTCGAAGAACCCCCCGAGCACGTCGTTTTCGTCCTCGCCACCACCGAGAAGCACAAGGTCCTGCCGACGATCATCAGCCGCTGCCAGAGCTTCGACTTCCGCCGCCCGAGCGTCGAGACGTTGTCGGAGAAGCTCGGTGAAATAGCCGAAGCCGAGGGGATGGAAACGGAACCCGAAGCCCTCACCGCCATCGCTCGGGCGGGTGGCGGCTCTTTCCGCGACGCCGAAGGATTTCTGGATCAGCTTTCGTCCTTCTCCGAAGGGAAGGTCACGGCGGCGCTGGTGCGGGAGCTATTGGGAAGCGTCGGGCCGGAGGCTTTGCTCGCGACGGTGGACGCTCTGGCGGAGAGGCGGGTGGCGGATGCTTTGCGAGACCTCGACCGGCTCTCCAACGAGGGACGGGACCTCGGGCAGTTCGCATCCGAGTTGATCTCGCACCTCAGAAACCTGATGCTCCTTCCTCACGCCCCGGAGGTCGCGCTTTCGGAGGTCGGAGCGGATGAGAGAGCCCCGCTCGAAAAGCAGTCGGAGCGAGTTCCGACGGCGGAGGCCGCGCGGATGATAGAAGCCCTCGGAGATTCGATGGGGCGCATCAAACGCGGCGGCGACGCGAAGCTGGAACTCGAACTCTGCTTCATGAAGCTCGCCCGCGACTACACGGAGCCTTCCGTGGAGAGCTTGATGAGCCGCCTCGAATCGCTCGAAAAAGCCGCCGAGAACGGGAACCTCGCCGCGAGTTCCGCTCCGACCCGGAGAGCCGAAGTCGAGAAGCCGCCCCCGGAACCCGACGACGAACCGGTCGAAGAGGGCGCTCCTGAACCTGCCGAGCCAGAGCCGG
>JBOHBL010000159.1:0-1459 GCA_050698295.1 Rubrobacteraceae bacterium
GCGCGCCGCCTCCATGAGTTCGGGAGCCAACGCCTCTATCTCGTCCGCGCTCTTGCGAAAAGCGGGAGCAGCCACGCTTATCGAGCCCACCACATCACCGCCGAACCCAAATACGGGAGCGGCCACGCACCGGACGCCCTCTTCGTGCTCCTGCTCGTCCCGGGCGTAACCGAGGGATCGGATCCTCGCGATCTCCTCGTGCAGCTTCTTCCCGGTGGTTATCGTGCGGGGTGTATACCGGGTAAAAGTAACGTTCTCCAGGTAACGCTGAAGCTCTCCGTCCGGCAGGAAGGCGATGATCGCCTTGCCCACGCCGGTGCAGTAGCATTCGGCTCGGGCACCGACTCGCGAGTACATCCGGATCGGGTACGTAGACTCCCGTTTGTCTATGTAGACGACCTGCATCTCGTCGTAGATGCCGAGGTGTACGGTCTCCCCCGTCAGGTCGTTGATCTCGTACAGAACGTCTTGCGCGGCCGTTCGCAGATCGAGGCTCGTGAGCACCTCGCTGGCTAGCTGCAGGATCTTGATCCCGAGCGAATACCGCCGGGTACTCTGATCCTGGCGGACGAAGCCGCGGGACTCGAGCGTGGCGAGCAACCGCTGAACGTTGCTCTTGTGTTCGCCGAGCTCAGCCGCGATATCCACCAGGCGCGCCTCCCCGTCTCCCAGCGCCTCCATGATGCGTAGCGCCTTCTCCACTGTCTGAGACACCATCTACTCCCGCCCTTCTCTTGCCTTCTACGATGTGCTCCCGGAAAGCTCCACGGGAGCGCGCGTCTTCGCAGATTGTATGAGAGCCTCGCCCAACGCTATAGCCTCCACGGCGTCATCGACCGAAACCACGGGCTGGACCTCTCCTCTCGCCACGGCTACGAAGTGGACCAGCTCCTCTTTCAAAGCGCCGAACCGTCGTCCGCCTACTTCCGCGTCTACGCTCAGAGCCGGGTGAACCGGTTTCTCTCCATCGATGATCGTCACCGCATCATCCGGGTTTTTGACCGTTATCATCCGTGCCACGGTTGACACTTCCAGCTCGACATCCACGTAGCGCCCGCCGCCGTCCGGGACAGTCCACAGAGATTCCAGGCAGGCAACTGTTCCACCCGAGAACTCTACTATTCCCCAGAAGACATCGGGATTGTCGCTGCCGGAAATCCGGCGTTCGACCGCGTACACCCGCTCGGGTCTCTGGTCCGCCAGAAACCACAGGAGCAGGTCTATATCGTGGGACAGACTCATCAGCACCGGGTGCGTCCTGCCGTGGCGTCCGAACCGCTCCCGCGGAACATTGCGTCGCAAGAACACGGAGCGAACCGCTTCTCCCTTGAGCAGCCGATCCTTCACGAGCGCGTATTGTGGGACGAAGCGCAGGATGTGTCCGGGCAGAAGCACGTTTCCGGTCTCGCGTACCACGCGCGAGAGCCGCCGGGCATCCGAAGCGTTCAAGGCTACGGGC
>JBOHBL010000160.1:0-1882 GCA_050698295.1 Rubrobacteraceae bacterium
CTGACCGCTTCCGCGCTCGTCAGCACCGAGCCGTCTATGGCGCTGACTACGGGAACTTCGGGTTTCTCGAACTCGACGGAGCCGAGGGTCTCGCGCATCCTCTCGGCGGCGGCGGCCACGTACGGCGAGTGGGCGGCGAAGGAGACGTTTAGCGGGATCTTCTTTCCCTTTATCTTCGCGACGGCTTCCCCGAGCGCCTCTCTCAAGCCCGAGACGACGGTTTGGCGCGGGGAGTTGTAGTTTGCGACGAAGGACCCTTCGGCGTCGCCGAGGGCCTTCTCGACTTCTTCGGGCGCGGTTCTCAGGATGGCGACCATCCCGCCCGGCATCTTTTCGGCGACTTCGGCGAGGAACCTGTCCCTGAGGGAGACGAGCCAGATGCCGGTCTCCAGGTCGAAGCAGCCGGCGGCGTAAGCCGCGCCGTACTCGCCGAGCGAGTGTCCGGCCACGACGTCGGGCCTGACGGCGAGGACGCGGCTCTCGTCGGCGTCGCGGGCCGCGCGGGCGAACAGTTTGACCTGGTCCGGAATTCGCTCCCCGACGACGTTCCGGATCTCCGCCAGCATTTCGACCGGCGGCTCCAGAATACCGCCACCCTGTCCCGGAAACACGAATGCTCTCATCTCTCTAAAACCATCCACTCAGACGACATTTCAGGACCCCATCCTCCGGATCACAAATGGTGAGCGTTTTTACCATACAATCGTATCCTTTGACAATAGCGGCGTTTTATTCTTCGATGTCGCCCCGACCCACCTCGCCGCCTACTCTCCTGACACGGATGATACCGGCTACGGCGATATCACGCGCAGCGCGTCGGGAAGGACTTTGGCCTCGAAGTTTCGGGTGGGGGAGAGGATCTCGCCGTCCACGTGCGCGGGAACGGTCTCCGCCAGATCCACTTCGAGCTTTGCGGCCCGCATCATGTTGACTTCGCCGTGCCTCATGATCGTCCCCGCCAACGCCGACGGGATGATGCGCATGACCGTCAGCCGGCCTATTTTCTCCGACCACACGACGTCGAAGAGCCCGTCATCGAGCTTCGCCTCCGGCGCCAGTTTGAACATCGCGCCATACGTCGTGCCTAGCGCCGCCGCGACGAGTATGGTCTCGGCCTCCACGACTTTCTCCCCGTCGAGCTTGAGCGTCGCCTCGTGACACTTGAAGCCCCAGAGCAACCTCCCCACCGACCACATGTATCGCCCCGTCCCCCCTAGATACGAGGGCGCGACTTTCACCCCCGCCGCGACCTCCGCGTCGAAGCCGATGCCGAGCCCATTGTTGAACCGGACGCCGTTGACCTCCCCGGCGTCCACGACCCGGACCCTGCCCGCCACCAGCACCTCCAGAGCGCGCCTGAGGTCCGTCCCGACGCCGAGCGCCTTTACGTAGTCGTTGCCGCTCCCCGCCGGCAACACGCCCATCACCCTCTCCGTCCCCACGCACGCCGACGCGACCTCATGCGCCGTTCCGTCCCCGCCGACCGCCACGACGATCTCCTCCTCGGGAAGCTCGCGAACGATGCGCTCGGCATCCCCCGGCCCGTCCGTGACGCGCCACTCCGGAGACATCCCGAAGCTCGCCAAAAAGTTCGAGATGTCCCCCAACAACCTCCCCGATCTCCCCTTGTTCGCGACCGGGTTCAGGATCAAATGTATCTTCCGCTTCGCCATGACCCGGCGAAAATACCAGAATCTCCTCCCTCACGCTCCCGACGCGAAACCTCCACTCCAGCCACACGCCATCCTTGAACCACCGGAAAAGGGATGCAGAGCGATCAGAACGACCTAAACCATGACTTCACGCTTTCTTCCGATTCGAGGGGGTTTTCGGCGGAAACTGGTGATCCGTCGGGAGGAGACGCTGTTTACATTAAGTTAAA
>JBOHBL010000161.1:0-3516 GCA_050698295.1 Rubrobacteraceae bacterium
ATACACCCCTCCGCTCATGCGGGCAGGATGCCCGCGCTCCCAGGACCTTCTCTCATATTCAAGTTGGAGATGCTTAACTCCTCCCCGACGAACCATCCCGTCATCGCCGCGAAAACTACTTCTCCACGAAGAACGACTCGCGGTCGGGACGGTAAGGCCGGTCGAAGACCTCCGGACGACGCAAGCCCCCGTTTATCGGGCCGGGGCGGGTCATGTCGAGCCACTTTTTGTAGACGGCCTTGCTCTTCTCCAGGTCCACGTACACGTCGCCGTAGTCGTCGTCGGGCTTCGCCCGCTCTACGTGGACGGCGTTGTGCCAGCAGTGCATGCCGCTTATGGGGTCGGGGTGCACCGGGAAGGTGAGGTTCTGGTGTACTCCGCCGTCGCTCCAGAAGATTCGCTTCGTGTCCGGGTCGTCGCTCTCGTAGGGGCCGGGGCCGCTCATGCGGCGCATCCTCCAGCCGCCTTCTTCGTCTCTCGTGAACTCGACGAGCGAGTTGTTCCACTTGTCCGCCTGATCCTGCTTTCTGCGCCACCTGCCGAGGTGGTGCGAGCAGGCGACCACGCCCGGAGCGATGCCCTCCGTCACCCAGGCATGGTTCACCGAGTAACCGATCTCGGTGACGACCCGAACGAGGTCTCCGGTCTCGATGTCTCTTTCTTCGGCGTCTTTCGGGTGTATCCAGAGGGGGTTCTTGTTTGAGATCTCATTGAGCCACTTGGAGTTGCCGCTGCGGGTGTGGATCAAGGTCGGAAGCCGGAACGTGGCGTTGAGGACGAGCTGCCCCTCCTCCAGGTTCTCGGGGTGGACGTGGCTCTTTATGTATCCCGGCGCCGCCTGCTCCGGCCATCCCCACGCCGCCATCGTGGGGGAGAATATCTCCAGCTTTCCAGAAAGCGTCGGGTAGCCCTCTCGCGGCTTTCCTTTTACCTCCACCCCGACGTGCGGAACCAGGCGATTGGCTTGAATGACGCCTTCGGTTCGACTACGCTCGGTGGTTATAGTGCCGTCGGATTCAACCCTCGCGCCCTCGACCTCTTCGGGAGAAAGCACTCGCATGTTGCGTTCGTAGACTTCGGACTGGATCTCGAACGCGGCATATTTCCTCATGTATTCGAGGGGCGAGAGGCCTTCCTCCGCGGCCTTCTCCGGCAGCCCCGGAACCTTGTTCTCGAAGAGGTAGCGGTAATACTCGTCAACGGTGAGCTTCTCGCCCTCGCGGTACGGGCTCTCGAAATGCCGCCTTATGCCCATCCGTCCGTCGGGGTCCATGCGCCACGACAGCTCGATCCAGAACTCGTCGTCCTCCCATACCTCTCCGGGGTTGGTCTCGTAGGTGTATTGGACTTCCTCCCCGCGCCGCCTCGCCGCCTCCCTCGCCACCGGCTGGCGGAAGGAGAGCCACTTGCCCGAATGCGTCTCCTGGCTCATGAGGTCGTGGCGCTCGGGGCCGTGTCCGAGCGGAAGCACGTAGTCGGCGAAGTACGCCGTCTCGTTCCACGTCGGCGTCAAAGCGACGTGGCAGCCGATGTAGTCCTCGTTCTGGAGAGCCTCCATCCAGGCGAAGCCGTCCGGGAAGGTCCACACCGGGTTGAGGACGCGCGAGAAGTAGACTTCGAGCCTCCCGCGCCCTTCCATGAGGAAGTACGGCAGCAGGAGGCTCATCTCGTAGTTGGCGAGCGGGTATTCGTCCGGGTAGAGGAGTTCGCTCCACGCCTTCTGCGGCGGGGCTTCCTCCCAGTACGAGGGCAGCCACTTGTTCCAGCCGTTGGGACTCGTGCCGCCTTTTCTGCCCCAGCTTCCGGTCAGGACGTTGAGGAACATGAGGCAGCGCGAGACCTGCCAGCCCCCGAGGTTTCCCGCCGCCGCCGCCCGCCAGTTGTGCGCCGCGACGGCGGGACCCGCTTCTCCGACGACCCTCGCGGCCTCGACTATCTTCTCCGCCGCGACGCCGCTCTCGGCCTCCGCGTACTCCGGCGTGAACTCCGCGTAGTCCTGCTTGAGCGCCTCGATGAATTCCTCGAACGACTCGGAGTCCTTCTCCGGGCGCTTCTCCCTGAGATACTCGCGCCAGTTCGTCCAGTCTCGGAGGTATTCGGCGTCGTGGAGGTTCTCGTCGAGGATGACCTTCGCCATTGCCAGAAGCACCGCCGCTTCGGAGCCGGGCTTCGTCGGGAGCCAGTGGTCGGCCATCGCGGCGGAGTTTGAGAGGCGGGGGTCCATGACGATTATTTTGCCTCCCTTCATCTTCGACTCGATGATGCGCTGCGCGTGGGGGTTGAAGTAGTGGCCACTCTCCAGGTGCGCGCTTATGAGGACGATGGCCTTCGCGTTGGCGTAGTCAGGGGAGGGCCGGTCGAAGCCGCCCCATAGCTGGTATCCGAACCTGCCGCCCGAGGAGCATACGTTGGTGTGGGAGTTGTGGGCGTCCACCCCCCACGCCCGGAAGATGCGCTCCATGTGCTGGTGCTCGTGTCCGGGCCTCCCGACGTGGTACATCACCTCGTCGCGCCTCTCCTCGGAGATGGCTTTTCTGATGCGGCCTCCGATGTCTTCGAGAGCCTCGCCCCAGCCCACGCGCTCCCACTCCCCCGAGCCGCGCTCTCCGACGCGCTTCATCGGGTGGAGGATGCGGTGCGGATCGTTGACCTGGTTTATGGTGGCGGGGCCTTTGGCGCAGTTTCTTCCCCGGCTTCCGGGGTGGAGCGGATGCCCCTCGAACTTGCGGACCTCGTTGTCGTCCTTGTCCACGTAGGCGAGGAGTCCGCAGGCCGATTCGCAGTTGAAGCAGACGGTCGGGACGATCTGGTAGCTCTTCTTCTCTTTTCTCGTCCAGCCGCGGGCCTCGTACTCGGTCCAGTCGTCCCACCTCTCGGGTGGTGGGTAGTCCGTGAGAGACGAGTCGGGCGAGAGGCGTGGGATCTCGCTTTCGCCGTTCTCCGGCTGGTCAACGTCGGGGATGAGGCCGAGCCTCGCCGCCGCCTTCTCGACCACCGACCGTTTGGGTTCTTTTCTCATGGAGCCTCTTTCTGCTCGAACGTGGTCTATGAGAGCGGGATGAGTTGCGGGGCTTCGATCCACATGTGTTCGGTTACGAGGATGCCGACGAGGGCCAGCGCCGCCGCGAGAGCCACGAGCGCGGGGATGCCGGTGAAGGCGAGGGCGAGCGGGACGAGGGACCCCAAAATCACCGAGCCGCCCCAGAATAGCTTCCCGTACCTGCCGGAGTGGATCATCCTCGCCGCCCTTTCCGCGTCCCTGTCCGGGTGCTTCATCCCAAGCTCGGCCCACATCACGAGAAGGCCCCCGACGAGGCCGAGCGCGAGCGTGAGCGAAAGCACACCCCTCAGAGGCTCGATCCCCGCGACGAGGAACGAGGCGAGATAGAGCGCCGCCGCTCCGGCGACGGCGGCGTGGACGTGCATATGGAGTGGAAGAGCGGGACTCTCCCAGAAGCTCCGCCCCTTCGCCTGCCCGAAGAGGAACGCCGTATATACAGCCGTCGCCCCCGCGAG
>JBOHBL010000162.1:0-3243 GCA_050698295.1 Rubrobacteraceae bacterium
GACCACGGCGGGTCCAACGTGGAACGCAGCAGGAACGCGCCCCGTGCTCTCGGTCCGTCCAGAAGGCCGGCGACGGCGTCCATGAGCTCAGTGTAGACGCGTGAACATGAAGTCGAGCATCTCGACCATGGAAAGTCTCAGCGTGTGGGCCTTCAATGAGGGCATGACAACCAACACGCAAGACAACACGACGCTGGTTCTGGGCGGCACGGGCAAGACCGGGCGCCGAGTGGCCGAGCGGCTCATGGCCCGCGGCGTCCCGGTGCGCATCGGCTCCCGCTCCGGCGAGCCGCCCTTCGACTGGGAGGATCGGGCCACGTGGGCGCCCGCGCTCGACGGCGTGGGGTCGGTCTACCTCAGCTACTACCCGGACCTCGCGGTCCCGGGCGCGGTGGAGGCGGCCGGTTCGTTCGCCGAGCTGGCCGTGCGGAACGGGGTCCCCAGGCTGGCGCTCCTGTCCGGCCGCGGTGAGCCCGAGGCCGAGCGCGCCGAGGAGACCGTGACCGACTCCGGCGCCGAGGTGACGATCCTGCGTTCGACCTGGTTCATGCAGAACTTCAGCGAGGACTACATGCTCGAGCACGTGCTGAGCGGTGGGATCCGTCTCCCCGCCGGGGACGCGCCGACGCCGTTCCTCGACGCCGACGACATCGCCGACGCGGCGGCAGCCGCGCTGACCGAAGAGGGACACGCGGGGCGACTCTACGAGCTGACCGGCCCGCGATCGCTGACCTTCGCGGAGGCGGCCGCCGAGATCTCCTCGGCGACGGGCCGCGAGGTCCGCTACGTGCCGGTCTCGCTGGAGGAACACGCGGCCGAAGCCGCCGAATACGGCGTGCCGGCGGAGGTCGTCGAGCTTCTGACCTACCTGTTCGCCGAGGTCGTGGACGGCCGGAACGCCGACACGACCGACGGCATCCGGCGAGCTTTGGGACGCGAGCCGAAGGACTTCGCAGACTACGCGCGCGAGGCCGCCGCAACGGGCGTCTGGGACGGCGGACGATGAGCGGACTCCTCTACGTAGCGACGCTCGCGGCCGCCCTCGGCTGCGGGCTGATCGCCGGCGTCTTCTTCGCCTTCTCGAGCTTCGTGATGCCCGCGCTCAAGCGGTTGGAGCCGGCGAACGGTATCGCCGCGATGCAATCCATCAACAGGCTCGCCGTCACCCCCGCCTTCATGGCGGCGCTGTTCGGGACGGCCGCGGCTTGCCTCGGGTTGGTTGCGTGGGCCGTGATCTCCTGGGGCGAGCGATCCGCGGCGCTGGTGCTCGTGGGCGGCGCGCTCTACCTCGTCGGCACAATCGGGGTGACGATCGCATGCAACGTCCCGCTCAACGACGGGCTCGCGAAAATGAGTCCCCAAAGCGCCGACGCGAAGAGGGTCTGGAGCGAATACGTCACGAGGTGGACCGCGTGGAACCACCTGCGGACAATAGCCGCTCTCGCGGCGGCGGCCCTGCTCACCGTCGCGCCCCAAGCCTAAGACGACTGATGCATAACTTTTCAGATCACAAGATCGGCCAGATGGCGCAGCGGGCGACCGAGTTCGCGGTTGAGATGCTGCCCGCACGTGTAGGCGCAGATCTTGGCGGCCAGGCGCGCCAGGAGCCCTTCGAGGGTCTTCGCCCTGTGGCGCTCCAGGAAGAAGAAGTCCTTGAGCTGGTTTATGACACCCTCGATTATCTGGCGCTTGCCCGCCGCCCAAAGGCGGTCCGCCTCCGGCCATGCCCGCCGGGAGTTGTCCTTCGGGGTCGCCGCGACCAAAGCGCCATGCTCCGAGAGCCAGTGGCGCTCCCACTGAACCGAGGTGAAGCCCTTGTCGGCGAGATAGGCCGCGCGGCCGTCCCTGCGGATGAGGACCTCTCCGATCGGCCGCTCGTCGGCGGAGGCCTCGGCCAGGCAGAAGGCCGTGACGACGCCCTCGGGGGTGACGGAGAGGCCCACCTTGAAGCCGTAGACCCACTCCGTCTTCGAGGCGCACCGCCCGAAGGTCGCCTGACCCGCGAACAGACCCTTGCGGCACGCCCTCACCCTCACGACGGCCGGGATGAGGGTGGTGTCCAGTACATGGTAGACGGCCGAGTCGTCCGCCACCCCCCGCGCCAGATGGAGCTGGAGGGACTTCATCTCGCCCTCCAAAGCCCTGACCCTGCGGTTGAACTGGCTCTGGGAGGGAAGCGTGGGGAAGTACTCGCGGAGGTGGGCGCAGGCGAACCGCCAGAAATCCCTCTCGCTGCGGAAGCGGGGCCACTGGGCGAGGATGGCGAGGGTGAGGATCTCCGGGTCGCTGATGAGCGATGGGCGGCCGACCGCGGGAGCGTCGGAGGAGTGGGCGGCCTTCCACCAGTTTTCGGTGAGAAAGTACAATGAGACGAGGAGGGAGTCGAGGTTCATCATGCGCCACCGCCTTTTGGTCGAGGTACGGTGTCAGCATAAGGTTTCGGCTCCTTCCCTGCTTCCCGGAATTACACATCAGTCGTCTAAGAGCCCGAGGCCGCGCCTCGGCCGGTCGCAAGAAGTCCGAAACAGAAAGCAGCAAAGGAGGACAAGACATGGCAAGAGCTGGCGACGAGCTATGCAGGCGAAAGGACTAACTGGACGAGAAGAACTTTGCCATCGCCCGGCAGAGACCTTCCGTGGACAGTCCGCCAATGTAGAGCAAGATTACCAATGAGCACGTTCAAGATACAGTATTGTTCCGCCGTATGGATGGAGGTCCACGAATGAGGCTCCCGAACACCGCGCGCACATCCCGGCCCTGGCGGATCCACGAGCTCACCCGCGACTTCCGGCTGGAGGATGTGTGGGCGCTGCCGACTCCAGGCGGCCCGGACGACTTCCCCCGGCTGGTGCGGCAGATAGCCTCGGGTGATCGGTCGCAAGGTGGCTCCTCGCGCGCCGCCCGCGCGCTCTGGGCGATCCGGTGGAAGGTCGGGGAGCTGCTCGGGTGGGACGGCCCGGACGCCGGCCTCGGGTTCAGGGTGCCGACGCTCCGCGACCGGTTGCCGGCGGATCTGCGCGACGCCCCATCGGGGCCGGACTTCGACGCGCTCCCCTTCGCCTCGCTCTACCTGCTCGACGACGAGTTCGCCGCGGAGATCGTCAACCGGACAGTTCACGGGGTCATGCACCTCGGCTGGGTCCCAGACGCGACTGGCGGCTACCGCGGCCAGATGGCCGTCTACGTCAAGCCGAACGGTCTGCTTGGGACCGCGTACATGGCCGCGATCAAGCCGTTCCGGTA
>JBOHBL010000163.1:0-6526 GCA_050698295.1 Rubrobacteraceae bacterium
GGCTCGCTCCGCTCGCCGGGAGTCGGGAGTCGGAAAAAGACTTTGAAAGGAAACGATAGGAGGCGAGATGCGAGAGACCGAAACGAAGGAGTTCTACTTCGAGGACGACGGAAGAATCCCGAACAATCCAAACCTTCCGCTCCTCCTTTGTCCGAGCGTCCTCGACGAACTCGACCCGCTGAAATGCCAAAATCTCCTCGCCGACAACGGCTGGTCCGGCGCCTGGGTGAACGGGGTGTTTTCGTACCATCATTATCACTCGACCGCACACGAAGTTTTGTGCGTGACGGGTGGTTCGGCTCGAATCGCCTTCGGCGGCGCGTCGGGGGACGTGGTCGTCATCCCGGCGGGAGTGGGGCATTGCAATCTGGGTTCGAGCGGAGACTTCACCGTGATCGGGGCTTATCCGGAGGGACAGTCCTGGGACCTCCTCACCGGCGAGCCGGACGAGAGGCCCGAAGCTCTGGAAGATATCCGGAACGTTCCTTTGCCGGAGACGAACCCTCTTTTCGGGAATAGCGGGCCTCTCCTTCGGAGTTGGGCTGGATGAGCGCCGCGCTTGTTTAACCCGGCGGGTAGAATGGTAGCCTTGAACACAGGTTTTCCGTACCCTCACGAGGAGGTTCGACGAAAATGACTTCGCAGACGGGACAGGCGGTTTTGGGGCTCGAGCAGTGGCGCTCGCTCGCCCAGCAACTCCGGGTGGACTCCATAAGGTCGAGCGGAGCCGCGGGCTCCGGGCATCCGACCTCCTCGATGTCGGCGGCGGATCTGATGGCCGTGCTTATGGCGAAGTATCTCCGCTACGATTTCGATGCCCCGGACAACCCCGCCAACGACCACCTCATTTTTTCCAAAGGCCACGCCTCGCCCCTCCTCTATTCGATGTACCGCGCCGCCGGAGCTATCTCCGATGACGAGCTCCTCTCTTTCAGGGAGTTCGGTAGCCGCTTCCAGGGACATCCGACGCCCCAGATCCCCTGGGTGGACGTGGCGACCGGCTCGCTCGGCCAGGGACTCCCGATAGGTGTCGGCGTGGCTCTCGCCGGCAAAAAGCTCGAAGACGCCTCGTACCGGACGTGGGTGCTGTGCGGCGACTCCGAGATGGCCGAGGGTTCGATGTGGGAGGCCTTCGAACACGCCGCTTTTTACAATCTCTCGAACCTCACGGCCATCCTGGACATGAACCGGCTCGGACAGACACGCGAGACGATGCACGGCCACGACGGCGGCGCCTACGAGGGGATAGCCCGTTCCTTCGGGTGGAATACCGTCCAGATAGACGGACACGACGTGGAGCAGATAGACGCGGCCTACTCCGCCGCCGTCGAAGAGAGCGACGCGCCGACTCTCATCGTCGCCAAAACCATGAAAGGGCGCGGCGTATCGTTCCTCGAAGACCAGAGCGGATTCCACGGCAAGCCTGTTCAGCCGGATCAGGAAGACCAGGCGATAGAGGAACTCGGCGGCAGAGCGGATATAACCGTCGAGGTCCGAAAGCCCGACCCGTCATCGACCGACGAACCAAAACACGGCCTGACCAGAGAACTCTCGCTCCCGGCCTACGACGTCGGTGACGCCGTGGCGACCCGCAAAGCGTACGGCGAAGCGCTCTCCGCTCTCGGAAACGCCAGGCAGGACGTGGTCGCCCTCGACGGCGAGGTGTCCAACTCGACCCATTCGGAGGAGTTCGCCGGGGCGCATCCCGAGCGGTACTTCGAGATGTTCATCGCCGAGCAGCAGATGGCGGCGGCGGCGGTCGGGCTTCAGGTTCGCGGTCACGTCCCGTTCGCATCGAGTTTCGCCGCCTTCCTTTCCCGCGCTTACGACTTCATTCGCATGGCCGCCATAAGCGGGGCGAACATCCGGCTCTCCGGCTCCCACGCCGGGGTCTCCATCGGCGAGGACGGGCCGTCTCAGATGGCCCTCGAAGACCTCGCCATGATGCGCGCCGTCCACGGCTCGACCGTCCTGCATCCCTGCGACGCCAACCAGACCGCCAAACTCGTGGCGAGCATGGCCGACCTGAGCGGCATCAGCTACATAAGGACGCTGCGTCCGGGCACGCCCGTGATCTACTCCTCAGACGAAGAGTTCCCCATCGGCGGCAGCAAAACGCTGCGTTCCTCGGATGACGATGCCGTCACCATCGTCGCGGCGGGCATAACCGTCCGCGAAGCCCTCGAAGCCGCCGAGGAACTCCGGGGCGAAAATATCTCCGCCCGCGTCATCGACGCCTACTCCATAAAACCGATAGACGCGGATGGTCTGCGCTCCGCCGCGAGCGCCACCGGCGGACGTGTCGTCGCGGTCGAGGACCACTGGCCGGAGGGCGGGCTCGGCGAAGCCGCCCTCTCCGCGCTCGCCGGGGTCGAAAACCTCCGGTTCCATCACCTCGCCGTGAGCGACATGCCCGGCTCCGGGAAGTCCGAGGAGTTGCTCGACGCCGCGGGCATCAGCGCGAGGCGCATTGCGGAGGCCGTTCGCAAGATGGCTTGAAATCCATTTTACCGGAGCGCGTTCGAGGGGTAGACTAGCTTCGACACTTCGAGCGGCTTCAGGGAGACGTTCATGAACGAACGGTTGAAGAAGATGCGTGAGATCGGGCAGAGCGTCTGGATCGACTCTCTCTCCCGGGACGATGTCCAGAACGGCGACCTGGGGCGAATGGTCGAAGAAGGCGTGACGGGCGTGACCTCGAACCCGTCGATCTTCCAGAAGGCGATATCTCAGTCCTCCCTCTACGACGAGCAACTCCGCAAAGTCGCCGAAAACGAGAGCGATCCGAAGGAAGTCTTTTTCCAGCTCGCGAAGAAAGACATCCGGGACGCCTGCGACATATTGAAACCCGTCTACGACGAGACCGGTGGGCTCGACGGCTACGTCTCGCTCGAAGTCTCCCCCGACCTCGCCTACGACACGGACGCGACGATAGAGGAAGCTCAAAGGCTCCATGAGATGGTCGACAAACCCAACCTCCTCGTCAAAATACCCGCGACCGAGGAAGGACTGCCGGCCATCGAGGAGATGATCTCACGGGGCAAGCCTATTAACGTCACCCTCATCTTCTCGCTCGACCGCTATAAAGCGGTGGCTGACGCCTACATCAAGGGACTGAAACGCCTCGTGGATTCCGGCGGAGACCCGTCGAAGGTCGCTTCGGTCGCGAGCTTTTTTGTCTCCCGGGTGGACACGGAGGCGGACAGGCGGTTGGAGGAGATCGGAAGCCCGGATCTCAAAGGCCGCCTCGCGATCGCCAACGCGAAACTGGCGTACGCCGAGTTTCAAGAGATCTTCTCCGGCGATGAATGGGAGGTCCTCGCCGCCAAAGGCGCCAACCCGCAGCGTCCGCTGTGGGCCTCGACTTCGACGAAGGACCCCGACTACCCGGACCTGAAATACGTCGAACCTCTCATCGGGCCTCTCACCGTAAATACCATGCCCCTCGAAACCCTCGAAGCCACGAAAGAAGGGGCCGATGTCCGTCCGACCATCGAAGAGGGCGTCGAGGGAGCGCGAAAGCTCTTCTCCGACCTCGAAGCCGCCGGCATCGACTACGACGATGTTACGGACGTTCTCGAAAAAGAGGGCGTCGAGAAATTCGCCGACTCCTTCGACGAGCTGATCGAAGGGATAAAAGACAAGAGCCATCGGGTAGTGAGGCAGGAAGGTTGAGATGGAGGGTTTCACGGCTGTTTTCGAGCGGGGCGAGGACGGATGGTGGGTCGCCGGTTGCGTGGAGATCCCGGAAGCCATCACCCAGGGCGAGACGCTGGAAGAGGCGAGGGAGAACCTCAAGGACGCGATACGCCTCGTCCTCGAAGACCGTCGCGAAGACGTGGATAAGGAGTTCGAAGGTCGGGAGATAATAAAGGAGAGGCTCGCCTTTTGAAGCTCCGCGCTCTCCTGCGCCATCTGAAAAAAAGCGGGAAGCGAACGAGCGTCCCCCGTCACACGGAGATAGACGACACCACGGCGCGTAAGATCTGCAAGCAGTTGGATATTCCGGCGCCATGAAAAGGAGACGAGCGTGGATATAGGAATTTACGGCCTCGGCAGGATGGGCGCGAACATGGCGCGGCGCTTGCTCCAGAGCGGCGAGCATCGCGTCGTGGCTGGGAACCGCTCTCCAGAACCGGTCGATGAAATAGTGAAGGAAGGCGCCGAAGGCGCTTATTCGTTCGAGGAGATGGTCGAGAAGCTCGAAAAACCCCGCGCCGTCTGGGTCATGGTGCCCGCGGGCGAGCCGACCGAACAGACCCTCATGGCATACGCGGACCTCCTCGAGGAGGGCGACATCCTCATAGACGGCGGCAACTCGTATTTCCGCGACTCCGTACACCACGCGAAGGCGCTTGAAGAGAAAGGAATCCGCTTCCTCGACGCGGGCACTTCCGGCGGTATCTGGGGCCTCGAAGTCGGATACTGCCTGATGGTCGGAGGGGATCGGGGGGCTTTCGAGCATTGCGAGCCGGCCATAAGAACTCTGGCTCCGCCGGACGGGTATGCGTACCTCGGGGATGCCGGGGCGGGGCATTTCACCAAGATGGTCCACAACGGCATCGAGTACGGGATGCTCCAGGCGTATGCCGAGGGGTTCGAGATCTTAGAGAAGAGCCGCTACGACCTCGACCTGCGCGCCATCTCCAGCCTCTGGAACCAGGGGAGCGTCGTCCGGAGCTGGCTCCTCGAACTCGCCGAACGCGCCTTCGAAAAGGACGCCAACCTCGACTCCGTCCAGGGCTACGTCGAAGACTCCGGCGAAGGTCGCTGGACGGTTCAGGAGGCCATAAATGAAGACGTTCCCGCAAACGCCATCGCCGGTTCGCTCTTCGCCCGCTTCGCCTCAAGGCAGGATGACTCCTTCGCGATGAAAGTCATTGCGGCGCTCAGGGGAGAGTTCGGAGGGCATGCCGTCAAAGAGGCTGCGACAAAGGACGAGAAGTAGTCCCGTGGCGGACCCTCGAACCACGGGGACGATCTTCGCGGAAGACTCAAGGTTTCCACCTGTCCCAAAGCCCACGGCGATGGTCATCTTCGGAGCCTCCGGTGATCTAACTTCCCGCAAGCTCATCCCCGCCCTCTACGACCTCGCCGCCTCGCGCCGACTCCCGATGGAGTTTTCGGTCGTGGGCGTCTCGCGCACCGAAATGAGCCACGAAGAGTTCCGGGACCGTCTCAGGAAAGGTCTTGAAGAGCATCGTTCCGAAGGGTTCTCGGAGGAGGTGTGGAGGTCTT
Source organism: Rubrobacteraceae bacterium (assembly GCA_050698295.1). Classification (GTDB taxonomy): domain Bacteria; phylum Actinomycetota; class Rubrobacteria; order Rubrobacterales; family Rubrobacteraceae; genus JACCWD01. The sequence continues at coordinate 5,239 of JBOHBL010000163.1, forward strand.
TCTCAGAGGGAATCTTCTATCTGCCCGGCGACTCGAAGAAGCCGGAGACGTACACGGAGCTTCAAAATTTCCTGCAAAAGCTGGATAAAGAGCGCGGGACGGGCGGGAATCGCATTTTCTACCTCTCCTCGTCGCCTTCCCTCTTTCCGGACATCGTGAAGGGACTCGGGGAGTGCGGGATGAACGGGGAAGAGGACGACGCCTATTCGCGCATCGTCGTCGAGAAGCCTTTCGGGCGGGATCTGGAGAGTGCCAGAGAGCTCAACGCGGAGATACAGGGTTGGTTTAGGGAGGGGCAGATCTACCGCATCGACCATTATCTGGGCAAGGAGACCGTCCAGAATATCCTGGCGTTGCGGTTCTCCAACGGCATCTTCGAGCCTCTGTGGAACCAGAACTACGTGGACCACGTCCAGATCACGGTCGCCGAAGACATAGGCGTCGGGCGGAGGGGGGCGTTTTACGAAGAGGCGGGCGCGCTTCGCGACATCGTCCAGAACCACCTGATGCAGGTCCTCTGCCTCACCGCGATGGAGCCGCCCGTGACTTTTGATGCGGATTCGGTGCGTGAAGAGAAGGTGAAGGTGCTGAAGGCCATACGTCCGATCCCGGATGACGAGGTGGATGAACTTTCCGCGCGCGGTCAGTACGGGCGCGGCTGGGTGTGGGGCGAGGAGGTGGTCGGGTACCGCGAGGAGGACGAGGTCGCCCCCGACTCCGCCACGGAGACGTACGTGGCGCTCAAACTTTTTATAGACAACTGGCGGTGGGCTGGGGTGCCGTTCTACGCGCGGGCCGGCAAGAGGATGCCCAAGAAGTCGACCGAGATCGCCATCCGTTTCAAACCCACTCCCCACACCCCTTTCGCCCGAGCGGGCGACGATGGCATGGAGCCGAACGTGCTGGTCATCCGCATCCAGCCCGAGGAGGGGGTTTCGCTGAAGATCGGGGCGAAAGTGCCCGGCTCGGGGTTCGATATCGGGGCGGTGAACATGGACCTCCTCTACGGCGCGGCTTTTCTCGAAGAGGCCCCCGACGCCTACGGACGCCTCCTCCTCGACCTGATGCTCGGCGACCCCACCCTCTTTATCCGCGCCGACGAGGCCGAAGGCTCGTGGAGAATACTCGAACCCGTGATGAAAGCGTGGTCGAGGAAGAAGGAAGTTTCAATCTACCCCGCGGGCACGTGGGGACCGGACGAGGCGGATGTTCTTCTGGAAGGCGACGGAAGGGAGTGGAGGACTCCATGATTTGTAGAGACGTAAGCATCTCCAACTTGAATATGAGA
>JBOHBL010000164.1:0-15699 GCA_050698295.1 Rubrobacteraceae bacterium
CTTCATGGCCCGTGGAAATATGCTCGTGCGTCCCCGTCTGGACGCCGGGGTTGATGCGAAGCGCGACCCGCGCCCTTTTTCCGTGAATACTCGCCATCCGCTCCAGATATTCGAGTTCCGCCGCCGACTCGACGTTGAAGAGGAGGATGCGCTCTCCCAAACCGGCCATCAATTCGCTCTCGGTCTTTCCGACCCCGGCGAAGACGACTTTCTTCGGGTCGAAGCCCGCTCGCATCGTCCGATAGAGTTCGCCTCCCGAGACGATGTCGGCCCCCGCTCCGAAAGAGGCGAGGGCTCGCAGGACCGCGAGGTTTCCGTTGGCCTTCACGGCGAAACAGACCAGGTGATCAAAGCCCGAAAAAGCCTCGTCCAACTCCTTGTACGCCCTCTCCAAAGCCCCGTGGCTGTAGACGTAAACCGGAGTCCCCGCGCCGCGCGCTATGTCGGCGAGGGGCACGTCCTCACAATGAAGAACGTCCCCCTCGCGGTGGAACTCATCCAAAATGCGCCTCCTTCTTCTCTGGTCTTCCCTCGATCCTTCGTACCCTTTGTCTTTCCCCGTCATGCTAGTATTCTGGCTTCCGTCAGAAAAGCCAGTAAGGAGAATATACTCCTTGAAGAAAGCCGCCGCGACCCTCACCCTCAACCCGATGCTCGAACGTCAGGGAGCCTACCCCCTCCTCCGCCTCGACGAGCGAAGAGAAAAGCTGAAAGCCAAAGGCGCTCGTCTCTTCGACTTCGGCGCCGGGGACCCGAGGGAACCGACCGACGAGAAGATACGACGGGCTCTGGCGAACTCGGTCCCCGAAGTCAGCCAGTACCCGACCGCATCCGGGAAAGAGAAACTTCGAGAAGCCTTTGTGAGCTGGGCGGAGCGCCGCCACGGAGTTTCTCTCGACCCCGAAACCGAAGTCCTTCCGGCGTCGGGCTCCAAAGAAGCCATCTTCCACGCCCCGCTCGCCTTTCTACACCATTCGCATGAACGACGAGGCGTAACTTACGGAACTCCCGGCTACCCCGTCTACGAAAGGGGAACGGTCTTCGCGGGCGGAGAGGCGATGCCCGTGAAGCTGGAGCGGGAAAACGGTTATCTCCTTCCGCTCGAACAAGTAGACCCCGAAAAGACGCGAATGATCTGGATCAACTACCCCCACAACCCGACGGGAGCCAGAGCGTCGTACTCGCGTCTCGAAGAAGTCGCGGCGTTCTGCCGCAAGCACGACATCCTCCTCTTCTCCGACGAATGCTACAACGATATCTACTCCGGCGACCCGCCTCCCTCAATTCTCGAAGTGACCAGAGAAAGAACCCTCGCCTTCTGTTCCCTCTCCAAACGCAGCGGCATGACCGGCTATCGCTCGGCGATGATGGCAGGGGATAAAGAGGTCATAGCCGCCCTCAAAAAGCTCCGTCCCTCGATAGGCGCGGCGAGCCCTTCTTTCGTTCAGGAGGCCGCCGCGGCGGCCTGGTCCGACGACGAACACGTCGAAGGAAGAAACAGGATCTTCTCGGAGAAAAGGACCCTCTTCGAAGCCTTCTTCGAGCGCGCGAACCTCGACTTCACCCCGACCGGCGCGAGCTTCTATCTCTGGGTGACCGTCCCGGATGGCGACGACGAAGCCTACGCTCTTCGTCTCATGGACGAGGGCATCGTCGTGGCTCCGGGGCGCGCTTTCGGAGCGGGCGGAGAAGGATACATCCGGGTCGCGCTCGTGCCTTCGGTGGAGGAGTGTCGGGAGGCTGTAGGGCGGTGGGAGGCGACACTCCGATAGATCTAATCCTCGACGCGCGCGACGAGCGCGGCGCCGGAGTCTCCGGCGGCGCATCCGGTGAAGAGGCCCGTGCCACCGCCGCGCATCCTGAGTTGCTCGATCATCTCGGCGATGAGCCTCGCGCCGGTGGGTCCCTGCGGATGCCCGAAGATGAGGCTCGAACCGTAATCGTTCATGTCCTTCACGGAGACCCCCATCTCTTTGGCGAAATATGCGTCGTTGACGGCGAAGGGGTTATGGGTCTTTATCACGTCGATGTCTTCCATGCCTAATCCCGCGTCGGCGAGCGCGGCCCTCGCCGCCGGTACCGGAGCCTTCGGCATTCGAGCCTTTTCGACGCGGGCAAAGCCGGTCGAAAGGAGCCGGACGACACCTCCTCCGTTTCCGAGTTCCCTCGCTCTCTTCTCGCCGGTGACGACCATGCCCGCCGTCCCGTCCGCCGGATGAGTCTGGCCGCCGAAGGTCACGACGCCGCCTTCCGCAATGGGCCTGAGCTTCGCCAGACCCTCGCGCGTGGTCGCGAACACACCGGAGTCCTCGTCTATGACGGTCGCCTCGCCGCGCCTTTTCGGGATCGTCGCCGGGACCATGTAACGCTTCTGGAACTCGCGGTCGTTTTCGAGCGACTGCGTATATTGCTCGTAGCGAAGGGCGGTTATGTCGTCGAGTTGTTCGCGGCTCATGCCCTCTTCGGAGGCGACGAGCTCTCCGGTGGTGAACATCGCTTCTCCGGCCCACGGGTCGCGGGCGAAGGAGTCCTGGACCCAGTTCTCGATCTCAGGCGAGCCGCCCGGCGCCGAGGGCTTCGGGTAGATCACCTGCGGACCGTTGCTCGTACGGTCGGTGGTCAGGACCAGGGTGATCTCAGAGTCGTCGCCCTCCGTGGTCGCCGCGGCGGAGTGAATACACGCCACCGAAGTCGCGCACGCCTGGGAGATCATGGGTCCCGTGACACCGGAAGCGCCGAGACGAGCGGCCACCGAAGGCGCGCCGTAGAAGATGTCCCTCTGGGGCACGGTCCAGCCCAGCACGAGTCCGGTGAGTTCTTCCGCCGCGAAGTTCCGCGCCTCGAAGGCGGCTCGCGTCACGTCCACCGCCAGATCCAGGCTGTTTATCTCCGACAAAGCCCCCTGCCACCGCGCGAACGGCGACGACCAGGCGAATCCCGCCGGCATGTATGCTCTTTCAAACTTCATGCGCTTGCCTCCTTTTACGGTGAGATCATATCGCCTCCGAAACGCAATCCCCCGAAATATACGCCGCGGAAGCTGCCTCACCGCGCCACGAGTTCCGTTCCGTCATTCGGGGCGAACGTTACCTCCAGACTCGCGGATCGTCCAGGGGAATTTCGTCGGCCTCGATCAGGACCACCCTGCCCTCTTCCCAGGAAGCGACCGAACCGCCCGCTTGTGATCGAGCAACGCGCCGCGCAAGGTCTCCTCCGCTTCTTTCCCATGAGACACGAGCAGGTCTTTCGATTCATGCACGTCTATCCGCATCGCGCCGCTCCTTTCACCCTCCGCCAGGCGCAAGCCCCGAAAAACCGGGAGTCGGGAGTCGGGCTGATCCCGACTCTCTTTTCCGACACTCTCGACTTCCCGCTCGACGGACTCTCGATGAATTCGAGGGGAGGCACAGGCGGCGAGCATCTCGATTGCCTGTCTTTTCCCTACTCCCTACTCCCTATCTCCCACTCCCCGTAGTTACGAGCGAAGCGACCCGAGCGACCACCCTGCGAAGGTCTCGCGCCGCCACCCGCCCCGACAGCTCCCCGTCGTTGGTGAGCAGGAAGCATCGTCCCGTCGAGGCGAGTTCTCCGGCGACCGTTCCCGGCCCGCCCGGAGGCAGCGCGAGTCCGAAGCTACCGGACGAGCGGAAACGGTTCGCGAGCGAAGGAGACTTCTCCGGGTCGAAGCACGTGATATAAGGGCCTCCCGCGGCGACGAAAGGTTCCCACCCGTCGGCGGCTCCCGCGACGTGGAGCGCGCCCATGCCCTGATAGAAAGCGACACTCGACCACACGGGCATCATCGCCGGGGCGAGATCTTCCGGGTCGTCGGGCGGCGCTTCGTCTTCGACGACCCAGACGAGCTTCGCTCCCGCCTCGCACAGAAGCCGGATCGCCGAGAGGACGAGGTCCACCGCCTCGGGCGGCGAGACGTTCCCGCCCGAGAGCCGCGAGAGCTTCGCCGGACCCGTCACGCCCGCGCTCACGACCATGCCCTCCCCGAGAAGTCCGGCAAGCCTCCTCACAACTTCGATCACGACCTGGGTACGTCCGGTGTTCGCGAGGTCTGTGGAAGGGTTCGCCGGAAGCTCGCCATCCGGTTTCGGCATCCCACCCGACCAGTCGAGCGAAACTCCCATCGCCTCGGCATCCCAGAGGGTTCCGAACTCGGCGACGGCGACATCGGCGTTCAGGGAGCGGGCGAGGTCGCGAACCCCGTTGCACAGTTTCGTCGTGTCGCGCAGGAACTCCTCCGGCGGAAGTCCCCGAAGCTCTCCAGCTATGGCGGACGCCAGAGGAGCGAGGAGGGGACGGGGCGTCGTCCCCCCCATCGCGGCTTGCTGGAGCACCTGCGCCGGCTGCACGCTACATTCTCATGACCGGGGCGAGCGGCTGTCCGTCCGGCCACGAGCCGAAGAGCGTGAGGATCTCGTCGGCGGGCTTCTTCTCCAGCCACCCGGCGTTGAAGTCGTCCCACGACTTGCCGCGAGAGAGCCTCGCCTCGCGTTCGGCGTCGCGCAACCTCTTCGTCTCTTCGATGTCGGGCTTTCTCGCTTCGAGGTCGTAGGCGACCTTGTATACGTTCGTCGCAACCCACTCGGAGATGAGACCGTCGAGGATGTCCTCGACGACGCCTTCCGGGTCGGCTTCGAGGGGATCTCCGTAGCCCGCGCCCCCGGCGGAGAAGCCGAAGGTCATTATGTCCCCGGTCTCGTACGGACGGATGGAGCGACCCATGAACTCGATCTCCCACTGCCCGCCTATGGAACCCTCCTCGATGATCTTCGAGAAGTCGAGGTCTATGGAGCCGGGATCGTTCTTCAATTTCTCCATCAAACCCGGAGCCCTCACCCCGATGCCGGGACACGTCGCCGGGCCGTACCCGCCGAAGAGGGGCTGCGGGGTCTGAACCTTCGAGTTGTCGGCGATGCACATGAGAAGGACCATCGGAACTTGATGCGCGACCCACATCTGGACGGAGCCGGCACCGCCGCGGTACTTCCCCGCGCCGGGGCTGTCTTTCCAGTGCTGGGAAAGGGGAATAAGCAATGGAAACTCGTTCTCCATGAGTTCCACGTCGGGGGCGCGGCCGAAGGGGCACCACGGGAAACCGAAGGTGTTCATGCCCTTCATGGACGTGCGTCCACCCATGCCCTCGGTATTGATCTGGTAGGCGATCATGTCCGCGAACGGCAATCCCCATTGCGACTGTCCGGCGATGACGTGCGCGTTGCCCGCGTTCGACGCCGAAGCCGTCACCCGATCGTACTCGGGGCTCGCGAACATCATCTTCGCGAAGACGTTCGAGCACGCGCTCATCACGCCCGTGGCGATCATCACCGCGCACGAGGACGCGGCCTTGTCGTCGGGGTTGAGTACGGTTCCTTTCGGTATCTCGAACGTGAACGGTTCGAAGGTCGCGCTGGAGATCGGGAGGTCGTAGAAAACGTACGAGTACACGTAGTTGGCGACGTGGCCGACGACTGCCTGGACGTGGCAGTGGTAGGAAGAGAGGTTCTCGGGGGAGGTGCCTGAGAAGTCGAATGTGATCTCATCCCCCGATTTCACGAGCGCGAGGTTGGCGTTGCGAAGCAACCCGTGCGTCTCCCCCGCCGCGTCCGAGAAAGTCGCGCAGCGATACGTCCCATCGAGCCACGAAGAGATGCGTTTCCTCGAACCCTCCTCGGCGACCTGGAGCATCCGGCGCATCACACCGGTCACGAAGTCCTTGCCTTCCTTCTCGCACAGCTCGATGACGCGGGTGCGAGCGCGGTCGGCGGCGGTCGCCCTCGCCTTCGCGTCCGTGACGATCATTTGCGGGGCGCGGATGCCGAAGGCGGTGAGAATTTCCTGCCAGTCGTTGCGGATCCGGTGGTTCTCCCCGATCTTCGACGGCGGAAGGTTCATGCCTTCTTCGAATCGAGACTTCGCCGACACCGGCATCCCGCCCGGCTCGTTCGCCCCCGTCTCCGTCGTATGGTTCGCCGCTCCCGCCCAGGCGATGAGCTCGCCTTCATAGAAAATCGGGACGACGATGACTTGATCCGGATTGTGGATGCCGCCATAAAGCGCGTCGTTGGCGGCCCATATGTCGCCGTCCTTCACGCCCGGGTTCTCCGAGTAGTGCTTGAGGATGTACTTGATGATTATGGGCTGGATGATCGCATGAAGATACGTCCCGGCGGCCGCGTTCACCAAATCGCCTTTGGCGGAAAATATCGCCACCATCACGTCTCCGGCGATACCCATGCTCGAACGCGAAGACCGCTGAAACACTTCGAGCGCCTCATCCAGAATGTCGTTCGTCCTCTGGAAGCCGATCTCGTAGTCGCCGGATCTCAGCGACTCGACGGCGCGGAGTTCTTCTTCGGTGGGCTCTGCGAGCTTGATCGCCGCGAGCTTCTCTTCCGCGGTCGGAATTGGCACGGCTACTCCTTTCCTTCGAGGATACAGATAGCGTACTCGTTCATCCTGAGTCGTTTCGTCGGCGGTACGACGACAGTCGTGTATTCGCTCTCGATGAGGGCCGGTCCTTCCACCAGATTGCCCGGCTCGAGTTCGTCGAGTTCGTACACTTCCGTCTCGACCATGCCGTCTTGCGACTCCGGCCACCACGCCTCGCGGCTCCCCTTGCGGGCCGATGACGGGTCCTCGCCCTTCAACGGGTACCTATCGAGTCGCAATTCCTGTCCCGGCACCGAGACCCGAAGCACGAACATGTCTATGTACACCCCGCCGGGGACGTTGACCGCGAGTGGGCTGAACGCCTCGCTGAACTCCTGCTCGAACTGCTTGTAGAAACGCCACACGTCCTCTTCGCTGTTTATGAAGAGGTCGGGGGCGGAGGCTCGCTTCGAGTGGATCTGGCCTCCGTAAAGCATGTCGAGTTCCAGCGAGAAGACCGCTTTTTCGAGCGGAAGCCCCTCGGCCTCTATCTCTTGTTTGGCCTCTTCCATCATCTCTTTGACAACGTCGTTGAAGGTCTCGTAGTCGGTGGTTGCTTGCTGGGTCATCGGCTCGATGAGCGTCATGCGCTGGGACCTTTCGTGGACGTGCATCACGTCCATCACCGACGAGCCGTAGGCGGAGAACACCGGCGAGAACGGGAAGATCGCCGCGCGCGGAATTTCGTCCATGTATCCCGCCACGTGCGTCGGCCCGCCACCGCCGAACGCGAAAAGCAGAAAGTCCGAAGGCCGGTAGCCTCTAAGCACGACCTCTTTGCGGATGGCCGAGGCCATCTTCTCGTCCACGATGCGCCGGATGAGCGAGGCGGCCTCCAACGCGCCCACCCCGAGGGGATCGGCGATCTTCGTCTTTATCGCCCGCTCGGCGGCCTCCTTGTTCAGCTTCATCTTCCCGCCGAAGTAGTTGTCGGGATTTATGTAGCCGAGGATGAGGTCGGCGTCGGTGGTGGTCGGTTCGGCGCCGCCGAGGTTGTAGCAAACGGGGCCGGGGTACGAGCCGGCGCTGCGGGGCCCCACTTCGAGGCGGTCGCCGAGACCTTTATTGATCCAGGCTATCGAGCCGCCGCCCGCGCCGATGGAGACGGACTGGAGCATGGTGGTGGCGACCATCCACGTGTCCACGATCGGGTTGAAGTCGTAGTTCCTCACCGAGTTGCCCATGACCAATCCGAGGTCGAAGGAAGTCCCGCCCACGTCCGAACACACCACGTTCCCCGCCCCGATGTACTCGGCGATGTCCCGCGCCCCGATGAGGCCAGCCACCGGCCCGCCGTTGTACGTGCGGCTCGCGGTCGTCTTGAAAACGTCGGCGCAGCCTCCGGTGTTGTGGACCATGAAAAACGGCCCGTTGTAGCCCTGGTCGCGCAGCTTGTCCCACGTGCTCGAAAGCTCCATCTGCATGAGACGCTGGAGGTACGCGTCGAGGATCGCCGTCATCGTGCGCTCGTACTCCCCGAGACGGGAAACCACTTCGCTCGAAAGTATGACCGGGAGGTAGCCTACGTGGTACTCGCGGTACTCCTCGCGGATTATCTCCTTGACGCGCCGCTCGTGTTCGGAGTTCGCGAACGACCACAAGAGCGAGACGACGAACGCCCGCGCCCCGTTGTCCACGAGCCGGCGCACTTTGCGCCTCACGTCTTCTTCGTCGAGGGGACGAAGGACGGAGCCTGTTCCGTCGATCCTCTCTTTCACGCCGACGATCATCTCTCGCGGGACGAGCGGCTCGGGCTTGTTCTGCAAGGGCAAACTCCGCCTTTCGTCGAGGCGGGTGCCGTCTATCCACTGCGCGCCCAGGCCAATAAGAACCGCGTCCTCGTGGCCCTCGGTGGAGATGAGGCCGATGCGCGGTCCCTTTCTCTCGATGAGGCGGTTCATCGCGACGGTGGTCGAGTAGCGGACCATCTCCATCCTCGGCATGAGGTCGTCCACCGTGGCGTCGAACGCCTCGGCGCCGGCCTCGATGGCCTGCATGAAGCAGACGGAGAGGTCGTACGGGGTGGTCGGGACTTTGCGATAGATGGTCTCTCCGTCGAGGACCATCACTATGTCGGTGAAGGTGCCGCCCACGTCCACGTCTATGGTGTTGCGGACGAGTTCGGGGGCTTCCAGAATCTGGTCGTGCCGGCTATCTGGTGTAGTCAAGGCGGTTCTCCTTGATCGCGAGTTCTCCGGCGTCGAGGCGCTCCTTGAGCCGGTCGAGGTCGATCTCGATGTCGTGCGTGATCGGGTGTCCGGGCGGCAGATACTCGGTCTCTATCTGCGTCCCGCACCCCGGACAGTAAAACTCCACGATCCTCACCCACTCCGGGTCCGGAGCGAAGGTGTACTCGCCCTCGATGAGCGGCTGGTGAACTTCCCTCGGGTCGCGCTCGTGGACGAGGCACCCTTCCTTGTAATTGCCTCTCGCCGAACCGAAGCCGTGTCCGCACACGTGGCAGTACCAGCCCTCGTCGGCGAGGTCGAGGTCGAGGTACTCCGTCACTCTGAGCCTTTCCATTTCTTTCTCCTCCTTCCGTGGATTTACCGTGCTAAAGTTGGTTTTCCATCCCTTTGAGGTTCGGAGGCTCTCATGCAGCAGCCAAAAGAGCATTTGGTGGAGACCCTGATCGAAAAGGTTCGCGCCCTGCCCGTGAACGAGGTGGCGAAGGTGGTCGCCTTCGCCGACCGCCTGCGAAACGAGTCGAACCCGCCGGAGCGCGGTTCTTCGCGAGCCATCTCTCTGGCGCTCGACGAGCGCGGTCCTCTCCAATTCGAGTCCGGCGAACTCGACGCGCTTCTCGCGGACATCGAGGAAACGCGAAACCTGGATCCCCGAGAGCGTGGCTGAATTTCTTCTCGACACCAACCACGCCTCCAAACTCATGGCTCGCGAAGAACCCGTGACTTCGCGGATCTCCCACTCCGAAGGCAACCGATTCGGGATCTCGATGACCGTCCTCGCCGAGCTTTACTACGCCGTCCATGCGAGCCGGCACTACGAGCGTAACCTCCGGCGCCTCAGAACGATGGCCTCCGCTTTGCTCATATGGCCGTTCGACGAAGCCGCCGCCGAGGAGTTCGGGCGCATGCAAGCCGAGCAAAAATCGGCGGGCCTCCTGATACCGCCCCTCGACGCCCAGATCGCCGCGGTCGCCCGCTCCCGCGGCCTCGCGATACTCACCTCCGACCACCATTTCCGGTTCATCTCCGGCCTCGATGTCGATGACTGGCAAAGCTGACTCCATCGGCGCCCCCACATCCGGTCGCGCTATACTTGTTGCATGAGCGAGCCGGTCAGACCGACCCATCACCTCACCGTCGAGGAGTACCTCGCGCTCGAAGAGACGGCCGAAGTTCGTCACGAGTACGTCGGCGGCAACGTGTTTGCGATGGTCGGCGCGACGAAGCGGCATAACAGGGTCATCACAAACATCCTCCGAAAGCTCGCGGATGCCGCCGACGATGCCGGCTGCCGGGTATACACCGAAGCCGTCAAGCTCCGGGTCTCCGGGGACGTTTTCTATTACCCGGACGTTATGATCGCCTGCGAACCCGACGACGACCCGCTCGTCGAGCACAATCCCTGCCTCGTCGTCGAGGTCGTCTCCCCGAAGACCGAGGCAACCGACCGCCGCGAAAAACTCCTCGCCTACCGGAACATGCCGAGCCTCGATGCATACCTCATCGTCGCGCAAGACCGGAGATGGGTCGAGCATCACTTCCGCGACGAGAGCGGAGAATGGCAAAACGAGATCCTCGAAATGACAAGCATCCCCCTCGCCTGCCCGCCGGATACGATCCTCGCCTTCGAAGACATATACCGGGGGATCGACCTCACGCAGTAACCTCGTCATTTCGCCAAACACCCGCCGCACATATAGTTCGCCGCCTCGCTCGCAAGCATGATGGCGAGGCCGCGCGACACCTCGGAACGAGCGACGCCCAGCCCGCTGGCAGCCCCAGTGACGACAGCGACCTTTCCTTCGAGTGGGATCACGACCTAACCCTTCCTCAGCACGGCGTTGCCGAAGCCGTCCACAGTAAGCTTCCACCCGCTCGCGACAAAGCATGTGTTCGTCTCGGACTCGAGCATCGCCGGGCCGGAGACGGTGGCTCCCGTCGAGAGGTCGGCCCAGTCGTAGACCCCCGCTTCCTCTCCGCGGACCTCGCGGTTGTTTCCCGGAGTGGCATCGCGCGGCTCGCCGGTCTCCTCGGTAAGCTCGACTCTGGGCGCCGGGGAGACGCCGCGAACGGCGACCCTTTCGACCGTCCCGCCTCCGGCCTCCGAGAGCGCCCGCTCGACCTCGCCCCGGTTCACGCCGAACGAGAGGTCCTTCTTCGAGCCGTCCGCGACCGTCACCTCCGCGCTCAACGTGGCGTCGGAGGCGGCGAGACCTTCGCCTTCGAGGTCGCGCAACACGCGGTCGCGGCCGGCTTCGATCAGTTCCCACACCTTCTCGTCCGCGCCGTCGGAGATTTCCATGAACGGCCATTCCTCGTGGATGTGCGAGATGTCCGAGACCGACGAGCCGAACGCGGAAAGCACCGGCCCCATCTCGAAGATGTACGACTCCGCGAGGCCCATGCGCTCCGCCGTCGAGACGGCGAAGTTGCCGCCGTTGCCGCCGAAGCAGAAGAGGGAGAAGCCCTCCTTTGTGTATCCAGCCTCTTCGAGGGTCTTGTTTATCGTATCCTCGATGATGGCGTTCGCGGCTTCGATCACTCGCTTCGCCGCCTCTTCGACGCTCACGCCGAGCGGGTTCGCGACATGCTCCTCGATGGCCTCTCTCGCCCGTTCTTCGCTGAGATGCTTCCGGCCGCCGAGGAAGCGTTCGGGATTGAGCATCCCGGAGACGAGGAAAGCATCGGTGAGCGTCGCGTCGTCGCCGCCGAGGTCGTAGCAGGCGGGGCCGGGGTAGGCGCCCATGCTGTCCGGGCCGAGGGTGACGGCGTTGTCTTTCGCACGGGCGACGCTTCCGCCTCCGAGGGCGGCGGAGCGGAGGAGGATCCAGGGCGTCCTCATCGGTATGCCGAAGAAGTCGGCGTCGTCCGACATTGCCGGTTCCCCGTCCACCACGATCCCGACCTTCGTCGTCGTCCCGCCCACATCGAGCGAGATGACTTTTTCGAGGCCGTATTTCTTCGCGAAGTACGCGCTGGCGACCAAACCGAAGACCGGTCCCGATTCCGTCGTGTCCACGCCCCTGGTCTTCGAGACGCGCGCGACACCACCGTTGACGTGGCCGATGTACAACGGACGGCGGTAGTTGCACTGCGAGAGGAGTTCGTCCTCCGCTTTGAACAAAGCCATCGCGAGTGGTGTATGCACGTATGCGTTGACGAGGGTCATGTTCGTGCGCGTCATGTCGTCGGGGTGGTGGAGGATCTCCGACCCGAGCACCGCAGGGACGGCCCCGAGATAATGGTCCGGGAACTGCCGCTCGACGAGACGCTTTATGGACTTCTCGCCCGAGTCGTCCTCGAAGGACCCGCCGAGGCTGACGCAGATGCGCCGCACTCCGCGTTCGAGCAAGGCCCGTATCGCCGCGAGAACCTCCTCGTCGCTCTTCGGGTCCTCGACGGTGGCGATGTTCTCTTCCATGACGAGGTGTCCGAGGGCCGGGCTTTCGCCCTCCCCGTAAAGGTCCTTCTCGTGGCCCGGACTGAGAAGGAGTCCGAGACGCGGCCCCTTCTCCTCGGCGAGCACGTTGGTCGCTATGGTGCTCGACCAGCGGATGACGGCGACCTCTTCGAAGAACTCTCCGAGGTTGGCGTGTCCGGTGAGATCGACTCCTTCTCGAAGCGCCTCGAAGAAGCAGACGGTGAAGTCGTGGGGGGTGGTGTCCACCTTCGCCATCCACGTCTTCTCTCCGTCGCTGAACAGCCCGTCGGTCAAGGTGCCGCCGATGTCTATGTCCACGGTGTACTTCCGACTCATCTCTCTCCTTTCCCGATCTTCTTTCTTCGGCGATCTCCCCACACGCCGCTTTCTTTACCTCAAAGCGGTCTTCCTCCTCCGAGCAGCGGCTCTTCGTAGAGCCTCCGGATCGGCTGCGCCTTCATCTCGAAGCGGGGGAGCGTCCCCGGCGGCAAAAGCTCCACGTCGCACCGGACGAAGAGCTTCTCCTTGAGCAGCCCCTCCATCCCGGCCTTGAGCCGGTCGAGGTCCGTGGCCTCCGGCCCGAACTCGGCCTGGAGCCTCAAAGGCGGCGCCACCGCGGGTCCCGGTTTTTCGAGGAGTATCCGCACCGCGCCCGTCGTCTTCGGGCGGAGGCTCCCCACCACCTCGCTGATGGCGGACGGAAACACGTTGACGCCGTTTACGACGAGCATGTCGTCGGTGCGGCCGACGCACGTCCATCGGGGACCCGTCCGGCCACAGGCGCAGGGCGAAGTCTTTGCCTTTATGCGGTCGCGCGTCCTGAAACGCGCGAGCGGACAGCACTCCCGGTCGAGGTGGGTCGCGACGAGTTCGCCTTCGACCCCGTCCTCCCATTCGAGCACTTCTTCGGTCAGAGGGTCTATGAGTTCGAGGTACAAATGGTCCGGAGCTAAAAAGTGCATCCCGTCGTTCTCGTCGCAGCTTCCGGCGTAGACGGCGATCAGGTCGGCGTTGCCCAAGCCCTCGGTGACGAACGCCCCGTAGTCCTCGGATATTTTCCGCCGCACCGCCGGGATGCCGCCTCCCGGCTCGGCTCCGAGCATTATCCGCCTGAGTCCCAGCTTCGCGGGGTCCATCCCGAACCGGTCCCGGACGTACTCGGCGACGTACTGCGCGTACGAAGGCGTGCACGTCAAAACGGTTCCCCCGAGGTTCTGTATGCTCGTCACGAGTTGATGAGAAGCTCCCGCTCCGATGGGCACGAACGTCGCCCCGATGTTCTCGACAGCGTCTTTGAGGGGCAGCCCTCCGACGAAGAACCCGAGCCCGAAGCCGTGGATGAGCACGTCCGACGGACGCAATCCTTCACAGAAGTACACCCGGCTTACGGTCTCCATCCACACGTCGCGGTCGTGGCGCGTGATGCCGACGTAGCTGGGCCTGCCCGTGGTCCCTGTCGAGGAGTGTACCCGCACGACCTCTCTCATGTCCGTCGCCGCGTGCCTCCCGAGCGGCGGGTCTTCGGCCTGGCTCTCCCGAAGCTCCTCTTTGTTCGTGAACGGCGCATGCGCCATGTCCTCGAGCGCCGTGACCTTCCCCGCGTCGAACCCCGCTTCCTCGAACTTCCGCCGGTAGAAAGGCGACCGTTCCACGACGTAGCCGAGTTGCTTTCGCAGCTTCGCCGTCTGCGTCTCCCGCCGCTCGGCGGCCCCGATCCCCTCGATCTCCGGGTTCCAGTATTCGCTCATGCGCCTGTCTCCCGCCCGACTCCGAGCTCGTTTTCGAGATGCCGCCGCATCGCTCGCTCGGCCCCTTCGCCGTCGCCGGCTGTGATCTCCTCGACGATCCGGGCATGTTCCTCACGACGAGCCTCCCGCCACTCCGAGTCCCGCACAAGCAAGTTGAGACGTCGGTACACCGCCAGACGCAACTCCTCCAAAATCGCCACGAAAACGGGATTGCCCGAAGCCCTCGCGACCTCGATGTGAAACCCGGAGTTCGCCTCCAGAACCCGCGCGGGCCGGTCGTCGAAGACCTCCATCTCCCGTATCGAGTCCTCCAGCGACCCGACCTCCCGAAGATCGGCCTCCGCCGCGATGCCCGCCGCCCGCGGCTCGATGGCGAGACAAACCTGGCTCAACTGAAGCGGCGTCACCTCCGGCAAAGAGACCGGCGAGGGAGCCACCATCCGAAACTCCTCCGCCGTCGGCCTCGCCACGAAGGTCCCGCCGCCATACCCCCGCCGCACTTCGAGATGCCCCGAGAGCTCGAGCACCTTGAGAGCCTCACGCAAAGCCGTCCGCGAAACGCCGAACTTCAAAGCGAGCTTCGGCTCCGAAGGCAGCCTCTCACCCGGCCTGAGCCGCCCACTCTCGAGCATTCCCCGAAGCTCGCGTATCACCAACTCGAAGTTGCGCTTCGTGCCTACCGACTTGAAATTCCGCCCTTTCCCCACGAAAGGTCTCCAGTTTCTGGACTCGAAACTTATTGTCTGACAACAGACTACAGTTCTTTGAATCGCCGGTCAAGAGACAAGTCGAAGTTTTCGCCAAAAAGCTGACGAGGGAGTGGGCTGACCGGCTGACTTCTACGCGCCGGCGGTGAGGTAGGCGAGTATCGACCGTTTGCAGATTTCGCGGTACTCCTCGTGGGACTGTTCCCAGTCCCTATCCTGCACCCACTGGGTGAACAGGCCGTCCACCAGAGCGCGGACCACGGTGGCGGCTTCGCGCGCTTCAGTCCCCTGAAAGACTCCCTCCTCCTGACCGGTCCGGACGACTTCGGCATAGAGAGCGTTGCAGATTTCGTGGAAGGTGGCGCTCACGTCGCCGAACCTTTCGTTGCGCGCCGCGTGGGCCAGGAAGTCGAAGAAGACGAGGTAGAAGCGTCGGTTGGATTCCGGGCTCACGAAGATGGCGTCCACCATCTCAGAGACCTTCTCCTCGGCGGTCTCGACCTCTTCGATGGCTTCGCGGATGCGCTCCGCGACGCGGGCCAAAACCCAGCGCATGGTCAGCAGGATCAGGTTCTCCTTCGACTCGAAGTAATACGGGAGTATCGCCTTGCTGACGCCCGCCTCGTCCGCCACGTCCTGCAAAGAGAGGCGGTTGAGCCCCTTCTCCCCCATCACCTTGTAGGCGCTTCGGATCAGGTGCGCCTGCTTCGGCGCCAGCGCCTCGCCCTCGCGGTCCTGGTCCTGGATCAGGGTGTCGGATTGAGCCACTCTTCCCCCCTCTCGTAAGCCGAATGTACCGAAGGAAACGACGAAACGCCTTCTCCTCTCGAAGTGTTGTTTCTCTATTTTATAAGAAAGTAGCGAATCGTTGCATCCTCACCTGCCAAACTCCGGCTTGCGCTTCTCCATGAACGCGCCTATGCCCTCTTTCGCGTCGTCGCTGTCGAACAGCGGCTCCACGAGCTCGCGCTCGGTCGCAAGCCCTTCGTCCAGCGGACGCTCGATCCCACCGTGTACCGCGAGCTTGATCGAGCCGATGGCCTCCGAAGCTCCCGCCGCTAGTTTCTCCGCATACCCCCGGGTCTCCTCTTCGAGTTCGTCCGCCGCAAATAGCCGGTCGAGGATGCCGAGTTCGCGCGCTTCGTCGGGCGAAAGCGTCCGTCCCGTAACCATGAGGTCGAGCGCCTTTGCCG